>JBARYS010000195.1:0-10880 GCA_049648155.1 Catalinimonas sp.
CATCATAGCTAACTCCCCTGATTTACTGATAGTTACGTCGTGGTACCGTAGGAAATTCGGCGCAAAAATGTGCTACGACGTGCGCGAGAACTACTGGCGGAACGTGGTGGAGTTGGACGCCTGGCCCCGGGGGGTACGGGGGGCACTCGGACAAGCTGTCAGGCGAGTGGAGCGGACCGTGGCCCCCTACGTTGATCACTTCCTGCTGGCCGAGCGGGCCTACGCGGAGGAGTTGGACTTCCTCGGTGCGCGCTACACAATAATACGGAATAAGTACCGACCAAAACAGACCTTCGGCGAAAAAGGGGGCGCACCGTGGCCGGATTGCAGAACGAACCACCGGCTGCACCTGCTCTACAGCGGCACCATCGCCGAACCGTACGGGATTTTCGACGCCGTACGCTTTGCTACCGCCCTCCACGCCCTCGACGACACCACGCGGCTGCGCATCGTGGGCTACTGCGCTCGGACGGCGACGCTGCGCCGGTTGCGCGCCGAGATCGCCGATAAGCCGTTCGTCACCCTTGTGGGAGGAGAGCATCTGGTGCCGCACGACGTGATCGAGGAGGAAATCCGGCGGGCGGGCCTAGGCCTGATGCCCTACCATCGCAGCCCGGCGGTCGACAGCCGGGAGTTCGTCAAGCTGTTCGAATACTTGGCCCACCGCCTGCCGGTGATCATGACGCCTAACCCCTACTGGGAAGAACTTGCTAAACCCTACGGTGGAATCTTATTTGCTAAAATCAACAGCCTCGAAATTAGCAAAGAATACGCCGAAGAGTTGATTAGCAAAAGGTTCTACGAACGAGTTAGCGAATGGGATTTAGCAAGGCTTATCTGGCAAGAGTCTGAGTGCGCCGTGCTGCTTGGTGTGGTCGGTGAACTGTTGCCGCCGTCGTCTCGCCCGACCTGATCACCGGCACGATTATCTTTGTACGTATGTCGTTCACACACGCGGAAGAGAACTACCTGAAGGCGATCTACCACCTCTCCTCTCCCGAGGCCGCAACCGTCTCGACGAACGCCGTGGCCGAAGCCCTGCGGACCAAGCCCGCCTCGGTGACCGACATGCTCCGGAAGCTCGCCGCGAAGGGGCTGCTCGACTACGTGAAGTATCAAGGAGCGTCGCTAACCGACGACGGCCGGCGCGTGGCGTTGCTGGTGATCCGTAAGCACCGCCTTTGGGAGACGTTCCTCGTCGAGAAGCTGCGGTTTCAGTGGGATCAGGTGCACGAGGTGGCCGAGCAACTCGAACACATCCACTCGCCGCTGCTCATCCGCCGCCTCGAAGCGTTTCTGGACTATCCCGAAGTAGACCCGCACGGCGACCCGATTCCGAACGAAGGCGGGGCAATCGTCAGCCGCCCCCGCCGCCCCCTGGCCGAGGCCGAAGCGGGCCGCGACCTGAAGGTAGTAGGCGTCGAAGAGACCTCACCCCTGTTCTTGCGCTACCTCGACAAGGTGGGCGTCGCCATCGGCACGCGGCTGCGGGTGCTGGAACAGATTCCCTTCGACCGGTCGCTCGAACTGCTCATCGACGGACAGCGCACGCAGCTCGTCTCGCGCGAAGTGTCGGAAAATATCTACGTCACCGGTGGGTAGATTGGCATTGCTACCGAACGTGGGCTGACGCACGTGAGTGAGACACAATGTCTCGTGTCTCTACGGTCAACGATCGACGGTGTCGGGGACATAAACCACTAACTACCATGCGAATCTTCTTCTTTCTTTTGCTCGCCGCCGGCGTCGCTCGGGCCGGATGGGCGCAGACGTACACCAACCCCGTCGGCGACTCGCTCTACGTCGCCGACCCGTTTGTGTTACGGCACGAGGGCACGTACTACCTCTACGGCACCACCGCACACAACGGCTTCCGGGCGTGGACGTCCGATAATCTGGTTGATTGGCAACCCAAAGGTTTCGTCTACCGCCGTCGGGATTCATCGTGGGCGAAAGAGAGCTTCTGGGCCCCTGAGGTGGTGCATTATCAGGACAAGTTTTATCTGATCTTCAGCGCGAAAGGCTCCGACCCCGACGGGTTTCGCCTCTGCCTAGCCGTAGCCGACGATCCGGCCGGGCCTTTCGAAGACCTACGCACGCCTTGGTTCGACTGGGGATACTCTTGCATCGACGGTCACCTCTACCTGTTCGAGGGTCGTCCTTATCTTTATTACGAGATGGTCGGCGTGGTCGGCGAACCCTGGCGCGACGCGGGCTACTTCAAGGGTACCATCTTAGGGTGCGAACTTTCGGCCGACCTGAGCCGGGTGGTCAGCAACGACCCGGTGCTCTGCGTCGCGCCCGGCCAACCTTGGGAGATGCCCCCCGGCGGCAAGGCCCGCTCTACCGAGGGAATGACCGTCTTCGAGCACGGCGACTCTCTCTACATGACCTACTCGGCGAATCACTACACCGACGCCCGCTACGGAGTGGGCTACGCCACGGCAAACCACCCGCTGGGCCCGTGGACGAAGAGCACGCACAACCCCATTCTCGCCCAGGACCCCGCGCGGGGCGTCTCCGGACCGGGGCACAACGGCGTGATCCGCTCGCCCGACGGCACCGAGTGGTTCATCGTCTACCATAGCCACGCCGACGTGGAGCACCCCACCTACCGGCGTATCCTTAACATCGCCCGACTCGTGGTGGAACCCGACGGACGCCTGCGCGTGGTCGGCCCGACGCGTACGCCGCAACCCCGGCCTTCGGGGGCTGACCGCTAGTACAGTGTCAGGTAGGACAAGGAGGTTACCGGTAAAACTTCTTGGCTACGATGCGCTCTTCTACTTCGGCGGGCACCAGATAACGAATCGAGCGTCCTTCGGCCACGCAGCGACGGATGAACGTTGCCGAGATGTCGAGTAGCGGCGCGGGTACGAGCCGTACGCGCGGGTGGTTGTGCAGTGCGCCCGGCCTTGCTCCCGGCCGGGGGTAGACAAACACCCAATGGCATTCCAATATCCGCTCGTAGTTTTTCCACTTCGGAAGGTGCTGCAGATTGTCTTCCCCCATCAGCAGCATAAACCGGTGGGCGGGGTGCTTCTCCTGTAAATACGTGAGCGTATCGACCGTGTAGCTGGGCTGCGGCATGTGGAACTCCACGTCCGAGGCACGGAAGCGGAGATCGTCGTGCACGGCCCGCGCGACCAAGTCGTACCGGTCCTGCGCGTGCAGGAGGCCGCCCTTTTTCTTGAAGGGATTTTGCGGCGAGACCACGAACCACACCTGTTGCAGCTCGGTGGCCTCCATCATGGCGCTGCCGATGATCAGGTGCCCCACGTGGATGGGGTTGAAAGAGCCGAAGAAAAGGCCGACGTTCACGAACGCAGTGGGTCGGTCGTAACGGGCAGGTTGTTAACGAAACGATCGACCCAGCGCATGGCCGTACGTAGGGCCTCTTCGAGGTCGTCGTTCACCAACGTCAGGTCGTATTGCTGTTCAAAGGCCAGCTCTTCTTCCATCTTGGCGACGCGGCGGTCGATGCTCTCGGGCGTTTCGGTGCCCCGACGGCGCAGACGGCTTTCCAGCTCCTCGCGGGTCGGGACGCGCACAAATACGGCCAGGGCGCGGTCGCCGAAGTATTTTTTCAGACGCAGGCCACCGTGTACGTCCACGTCGCACAGCACGTGGCGGCCCTGGTTGCAGATGCGGTCGATCTCGGACTTGAGCGTCCCGTAGTAGGTGCCGGCGTAGACCTCCTCCCACTCGACGAAGGCGTCGGCGGCAATGCCCGCGCGGAAGTCGTCGGCCGTCAGGAAGTAGTAATCGCGGCCGTCGACCTCGTGTGCGCGGCGCGGGCGGGTACAGGCCGACACCGAAAAAGAGAGATTAGGATAATGCCCCAGCAGGTGCCGCACGATGGTGGTCTTGCCGGAGCCGGAGGGCGCGGAAAAAATGATGATCTTTCCGAGAGGCTGCATCGACTAAGCCCTCGTTTCGTGGATGCGTGACTTGATCGTCTCAATCAGTCCGTGGGGAGCACGCTTCTTCTGGAGACGCGAAGCAATCAGTTGCTTGATGGCCACGTCGAGCTGGTAGAGTTGGTAGACGGGCAGACACTCGCGGGAGTAAGTGTTGAAAAAGTCAACCTCTTCGGCTGAAGCCTCACCGTCGATCACGGTGTGAAGCAACTCAAAGCAACGGGTCTCGTAATCGGCCCGTTTATCGGCGGGAGCGTTCGAATCAGGCGTAGTAGCTTGTTTCATGGCTAGTCAAACGTTAAGCGGTGGGGAGGGTTTGCATGATGTCCTAGAAAGGACGTTCCCCGGCCGAAAGTTCACCGCACAAACGAAAGGGGGCTTGCGCCCCCTTTCGTTTATCTGTCGGTGCCCTCGGCCTGCGCCGTCCGCAGTGCCTTTTTATCTACTTCTTTGTAGCCCATGGTGAGGGCGTACTCGCGCAGCCGGTCTTTCAAGAGGTTGCGCGCGCGGTGCAGCCGCGAGCGGACCGTGCCGATGGGAATGTTGAGGATCTTCGCCATCTCCTCATAAGTAAACCCTTCCAGGTCGCAGAGGATGATCACGGTGCGGAAGTCGACGGCCAGCGCGTTGAGAGCCGTGGCGATCTCGTCGCCCAGCAGGTCCTGGACCGTCTCGATGCGTAGGTCGGTGGTGATGGTGACGTCCACGTCCTCCGAGTTGTAGTAAGTCTCGACCTCTTGATAGTCGACCTTCGCGGGCTCCTTGCTTTTCTTGCGGAACTCGTTAATGAAACTGTTCTTCAGAATGCGGAATAGCCACGCCTTGGCGTTGGTGCCCGGCTCGTACGAATCAAAGAAACGATAAGCCTTCAGGTAAGTCTCCTGCACGAGATCGTTGGCGTCGTCTTCGTCGCGCGTCAGGTTGTATGCAAAATTGTAGAGGGCCTCAATGAACGGCATGAACTCCTGCTCGAAGAGCGCGTCCCGCCGTTGCTTGTCCGTCAAATTGACCGCTGTCATAAAGATGGATGCTTAAAGGGTAAGTACAACAATGACGCACAAGAAGCGTGCTAGAAACGAGATCACGTCGGTCAAGGTACAATTACGGACCAATCGACGCACGGGAGAACGCCTCCCAAGAGGCGAAGCGACAAAGTTACGCAACCGTGGCACCACTTTCAGCACACTCGCGGTTTTCCTCGCCTTTAGTAACCCGCCAGGCAGATACTTGTTACGATGCTGCTCACTTATTAGACGTGTTCGGTGGGTTGTCGAACGGCTACAACCGGCAAATTTCCTTTTGCATTTCGTTGGGAAGCTTAGGAGACCGGGGCGACCCCGCCGCGGCTCATCTAAAAGAAAAATTCCGCGCGGGGCAGCCATCCGCTTGCGCTCGCTCACGACCCACCGAACGTGTCTATTACGTACGTCCGACGGTGCTGTTTAGTATGTCGCCGGTACCGATAAAGGTTTAAGTTGTGAGAGAAACGTCGGCCTGGCGACACCCTTTCGCTCACCGCTCGATTGCCCATCTTGCGGGGCACCACAACTTCTGACCGCATGACGAACACCGTACCCACCACTCCGCTCTGCGACGGTGGCCCCCACGTATCGACGCTGATCTGGGGCCTCTGGCGGCTTACCGACTGGAACCTCCGCCCCGTCGAGTTGCGCCGCCGCGTCGACCACTGCCTTGACCGGGGCATTACCACGTTCGACCACGCCGACATCTACGGCAGCTACGAAGAGGAGGAGGCATTCGGGCGGGCGTTGGCCGAAGCGCCCTACGACCGCGCGGCGGTGCAGTTTGTCGGCAAGTGCGGCATCCGGATGGTGTCGCCGCAGCGCCCCGCGCACGGCCTCACCCACTACGACACCAGCGCGGCCCACATCACGCGGTCGGTGGAGCGGTCGCTGACGAACCTGCGCACCGACTACCTGGACCTGCTGCTGCTGCACCGCCCCGACCCGTTGCTCGACGCCGACGAGGTGGCCGAGGCGTTCGACCGGCTGCACCTGGCGGGTAAGGTGCGGCACTTCGGCGTGTCGAACTTCCTGCCGCACCAGTACGATCTGCTCAACCACCGCCTAGAGACGCCACTAGTGACGAACCAACTGGAGTTCTCCGCGTCGCAACACGCCGCTTGGTACGACGGCACCCTCGACCACGCCCAGCGCCTGCGCTACCGGCCGCTGGCCTGGTCGCCGCTGGGGGGCGGGGCACTTTTCCAGGAAGAGAGTCCGCTGCTGAGCGTGCTGCGCGCCGTAGGAGCCGAGTTGGGCAACCGGACCGCCGATCAGGTGGCGCTGGCCTGGCTGCGTCGTCACCCCAGCCACCCAATCCCCATTCTGGGCACCGGGCGGCTCGAACGCATCGACGCCGCCGTGGCTGCGCTCGATCTGGAGCTGAGCCGCGAGCAGTGGTTCCGCATCTGGACCGCCGCCGAGGGTCATGGCGTACCGTAGTCACCTCGAATGCCCTCCTTCCCCCCGGCGGGCTCACCGCACGGGTGCGCCTTGGACTTGCTACATACTGGCAATCAAGCAGTTATGATAATACTATGTTGTCAATCCTCCCGGCTGCCCGGCTTGGGAAAGGGGGCCGGCCGTGCGGCCAGGGGGACTACTTTGCCGTAGTCTTCCAACGGTCAACGCAGGTAGCAGTGCTATCTCATTCGAGAACCCCATAAAGACACGAACGTGTCGCCACCGAACCTTGATGGGGTTTTGCTCTCAGGTATTTGCAAATCCTTTAGCAACGCTATCCCAACTCTCTTCGTCGACATCGGTTGGATGCACAAAAGCAAGAGAAGGGCTCACGGTTAACATATTTTTAATAGTTTACAAAACAACTCTCTCTGAAGACGCAAAAAAAAGGTCGCCCCGAACGGAGCGGCCTTTTTTAGTTGTAGACGGGATAGATGGACTAGGAGACCAGCGCGCGACTCTTGATCGTGTCGACGATGCGGAACGCCACACGGTACGGATCAGCGTTCGAAGCGGGGCGACGGTCTTCGGCGTACCCTTTCCAGTCGTTCTCGATCACCGAGATCGGAATGCGAATGGACGCGCCGCGGTCGCTGATACCGTACGAGAAAGTGTCGATCTTCTGCGTCTCGTGCAGACCAGTGAGGCGGTGCTCGTTGCCGGAACCGTAGACGGCGATGTGCTCGCTGTGACGCTCGCCGAGGGCTTCGCAGATGCTGTCGAACAGCGCCTTGCCACCCGTCTCACGCATGTCGCTGTTCGAGAAATTGGTGTGCATACCCGAGCCGTTCCAGTCGCCACGCACGGGCTTAGGCTCGATCTCGACTTTCACCTTGTACTTCTCGGAGATGCGGTAGAGCAGGTATCGCGACACCCAGAGGTCGTCGGCGGCTTTCTTGGCTCCCTTGGCGAAGCACTGGTACTCCCACTGGCCGATCATCACCTCGGCGTTGATGCCCGTCAGCGCGATGCCGGCGTCCAGACAGGCGTCCAGGTGCTCTTCGACCAGGTCGCGGCCCAGGTTGTAGGGAAAGCCCACCGAGCAGTAGTACTTACCCTGCGGCTCGGGGTAGCCCTCGGCGGGGAAGCCCAACGGCTTGCCGTTTTGCAGCAGCACGTACTCCTGCTCGTAGCCGAACCAGAAGTCCTCGGCGTCTTCCAGCAGATGGCGGTAGTTCGTGGGGTGCGGCGTGCCGTCGGGGCTGAGCACTTCGGCCATCACTAGGTAGGCATTCTTCCGCTGCGGGTCGGGGTACACGCGAACGGGCTTCAGCAGGCAGTCGGAAGAGCGACCTTCAGCTTGCTGCGTGGAGCTACCGTCGTACGACCACATGGGCAGCTTGCTGAGGGGGTCTCTCAGATGGTCGAACACGTCGAAATCGATCACTTTCGTTTTGCTGCGCAGGTTTGGCTCGGGCGTGTAGCCGTCCAGCCAGATGTACTCGAACTTCATCTTCGTCATAACGAATAGGTCAGGTATAGATGGAACAATGGTGCGTTAAAAGGGTGCGGCCCGACGTTCTCACCGGCCGCTTTCGGATCGAGGCCCCACCTCGCGAAGAGCGAATGGTACGATACCGTCTTTTGGTAGCGAGAGGGTTGACGTACTTACACAGGATTCCGGATAGAAACGACGACAAATCTAAGGGCATTTTTTAGAACACAAATCAAGAAATAGCCGAGATAGCTGGTTCTTTTGCTACCCACGCCGCGGTTTCAGCTCCATTTTCGCAGTCACGAACGGCTCCATCAGGGCGCGCGAATCGAACGCCTAGGCTAGCATCTTATTGCACTTTACCAACAAACGGGACCCCTACCCTTTCGTCCCCTTGCCCAGACGCAAATCCCCTTTCGTCGGCTTCATAGCGGCATTTTCACCGTGTTGAGGAATCGTTAAGCAGCGCCCTAAAGTACCCGATAAATACAATTAAATGAAGTAAAACGCAGGAGAGTGCTCAAACCCGGCGACCGGGCAATACTGTACGTAACAGTACGATATTTTGCCATAGCCCTCGAAATAAATTTTTATTCTTCATAAATCAGTAACAACAGAAATAAATATTGGCGATGTACTTGACTTTCCAAAAACTTACGTCTACGTTCGCTCTTTGAAAAGCAACAATCCTCAGCAAACTTCCCCTATTGACCATGATGAAAAAGATCGAAGCGACGATTCGCTCTTCTAAGTTCGAAGACGTCAAGGAAGCTCTACACACCATCGAGCTTGACTACTTCACCTTTTACGAAGTCAAAGGCATCGGCAAAGAGAAGACGCCCAGCGGCTTCTACCGCGGTGCTTACTACGACACGGGCTCCATTCCCCGCATCTTACTCGAGATCGTGGTGCCGGAAGCACGCGTCAACGCCGTGGTCGACTGCATCATGAAGTCGGCCCGCACCGGCGAGATCGGCGACGGCAAGGTCTTCATCTCCCCCGTCGAGCACGTGCTCCGCATCCGTACCGGCGAGGCCAACGAGGCCGCCCTTTAACCTGAAACCCTGATTTTCAATAACCCAATCATCAACTCAATCACACGCATGACTAACCAAATGTTTACCCTTCTCCCGGCTCTGGCCGTCGAGGTAGCGCAAGACGCCGCCGAGGTGGTGCAGGAAGCCGCCGAGGCCGGCGCGATGGCCGTGGCCGACGTCGGCCCCGACGCGATGCTGACGGCCAACAACATCTGGATGATGATCGCCACGGGGCTGGTGTTCATCATGCACCTAGGCTTTGCCGGAGTCGAAACGGGCCTGACGCGTTCTAAAAACACGGTCAACATCCTGTTCAAGAACACGATCACGCCCGCCATCGGGCTGCTGACCTACGCCCTGGTCGGCTTCAACTTGATGTATCCGGGCTTCGCCGACGACTCGGCCGGTGTGTTCGGTTTCGCGGGCTTCGGCTTGCCGCTGCCCGAGGGCGGCCTGACGAGCGCCTACGCCGACGGCGGTTACACTTACTGGACGGACTTCCTCTTTCAGGGCATGTTCGCGGCCACCACGGCCACGATCGTCTCGGGTGCCGTGGCTGAGCGCATCAAGCTCGAAGCCTACATGGTCTTCACGCTGGTGTACGTCAGCCTGGTTTACCCCATCATCGGTAGCTGGAAGTGGGGCGGCGGCTGGCTCGACGGCATGGGCTTCTACGACTTCGCGGGTTCGACGCTGGTCCACTCCGTGGGCGGCTGGGGCGCGCTGGCGGGCGTCCTGGTGCTCGGCCCCCGCGTGGGCAAGTACATCAACGGTAAGGTGAACCCGATTCCGGGACACAGCATGCCGCTGGCCGTGATCGGCGTGTTCCTGCTCTGGCTGGGTTGGTTCGGCTTCAACGGCGGCTCGGTGCTGTCGGCCGACCCGGCGCTGACCTCGCTGGTGCTGGTGACGACCTCGCTGGCCGCTGCCGCCGGTGCCATCGGCGCGATGGTGGTCTCGTTCGCCATCTTCAAGAAGCACGACCTGAGCATGGTGCTGAACGGCATCCTGGGTGGCCTGGTGGGCATTACCGCCGGAGCCGACCAGATGGGCGTGCTCGACGCGGTGCTGATCGGAGCTATCTCGGGCGGCATCGTGGTGGTGTCGGTCGTGATGTTCGACCGCCTGAAGGTCGACGATCCGGTGGGTGCGCTCTCGGTGCACCTGGTGTGCGGCATCTTCGGCACGCTGGCGGTGGGCATCTTCGGTGCCATGGCCGGGGTGAGCCAGCTCGTCACGCAACTGATCGGCGTGGCCGCCTGCGGGGCAACCGCCTTCGCGTTGGCCTACGCGCTGTTCTTCATCATCGACAAGACGATGGGTGTACGCGTCTCGCGGCAAGAAGAGACCGAGGGTCTCGACATGTTCGAGCACGGCATGTCCGCCTACTCACACCCGAAGCCCTCCGAGATGGAGATGGCTTCCTAAAACAAGCTAAGCTGAAACAAAAGCCCTCGGCCGTCTGGTACACGGCCGAGGGTTATTCAAGCGAGGCCGACCAAAGGCCGGGTGCTCATTCGCTCGTCTTTTTAACCTGGTTGCTCTCCGCTTGGTTTCACCCTCCGGCCCACCCTGGGCCTTCTAAGCCCACGGCCGTTGCCGCTTCCCTTTTACCTAAGCGTGAACCCCTCGGGGCGCACGCCGCCGGGATGCGAACGGCCCTTTCCCAAAGCATCGAAACCAATCTTTTCCACACTGCAATCATGAAAAAAACGCTTTACTCACTCGTCGCCGGCGCGCTGCTGGCCCTGCCGCTGCAAGCACAAGACGCCGAGGCGGTCTCTGAAACCCCGGCCTCGACGCCGCTGGAAGTCACCGGTTCGGTCGACTTCTACTATAAGTACGACTTCGCCGACGCGGCCAACATCGGCACCAGCTTCGCCGACGAACACAACTCGCTCTCGATCGGCATGATCGACCTGGCGCTGTCGAAGTCGGTCGGTAAGGCCAGCTTCGTCGGTGAAGTCGCCTTCGGCCCACGCGGACAGTTTCAGTCGCTCGT
>JBARYS010000196.1:0-12816 GCA_049648155.1 Catalinimonas sp.
GATACTGCCAGAGATATTGGATAAGAGCTTCGCGCATAACGAACCCAAGTTACCCCCCGGCCGACATTCACACTCCCCCGACGATCGCGGGCGGTTTTAATGACGCGGCGCGACGTCGCGGTAGATGAACAACTCGTCGCCGGAAAAGAGGTAGAGGTGTTGCCGCGAGAGCAACGCCCGCTCTACGTTCACAAGCGCGGGGAGCTTGAGCACCCGTCGCTGCAACGTGTATAGGTCCATCGCCCGCAGTTGGTCGCCGTCGAGCCAGTAGAGTTCACTGCCCCGGAAGCCGAAGAAATCGCACGCGACCGGCAGTTGCTTGCGGTAGTTGCCGAAGTTGTCGAAGACCAGCACGCTTCCCCCCCGGTTGTTGACGAAGAGCTGATTCTGATACTCGCGCATGAAGTTGACGTCGAGCGCCCCGCCGAAGAGCGCAAGGTCGAGCGGCGTGCTTGCCCCCACGGCCCGCGCGTTGAGGTCCCACTGCAGCAGGGCGAACGCCGTGGCGTCGAACACCCACAACCGCCCGTTGGCCGCCGGGGTCGCGGCGGCAGCAAAGCTCACCGCGTCGGCGGGCAGCCGCATGGTCGGCGAGGCGTTCAAGAAGCGGTCGAGAAAGTGAAATTCCTGAAAATCGCGGTAGAAGACGAAAGTCTGCAAAGGGTTGGCCGCTTCGAGCAGCGAGGGCTCGGCCACCTTCGGCGGCGAGTAACGGGCCACGGGCGTACCGAGCGAGTCGTAACGGACCATCGACCCGCGCTCGTCGCTCACGTAGAGGTAGCCGGTCGGGTCGAGCGACGCCTGCGCTACCCGCCCCACCGGAAAGCGCCCCACCGGCAGCCACGACTGCGCCCGCGCCGCACCACAGAGCAAGAGCAACCAGAGGGCGTATTTCATCCTTCGAACGTTTTCAGCGTGAGCGCCGCCCCGTCGAACGCCCCGTAGGTGCGTGCGCTGATCCACTCGCCGAGGTTGACATAGCGGGACCGCTCCCCCACGGGCAGATCAAGCGGCAGGTGGCGGTGTCCGAACACATAGTAGTCGTGGTGGCGTTCCACCTCAACCGCGCGGCAGTATTGCAGCAGGCATTCGCCGTCGGCCATGAACCCACGCTCCTCCTCGGGCTGGTTGGCTCGGCTGTGGCGCGACCAGGCGTCGGCCACCGCGATACCCCAGTCGGGATGCATGCTGCCGAACAAGCAGCGGGAGAGCGGGTGCTTAAACAAGCGCTTCAGCACCTTGTAGGTCTGATCGCCAGGCCCCAGGCCGTCGCCGTGGGCCACCAGCACACGGCGGTCGCCCATCTGAAACGCCCTGGGCTGTCGGTAGACCTTTACGCCCAACTCGTCGGGAAAGTAGTCGCGCATCCACATGTCGTGGTTACCGGTGAACACGCGCACGTCCAGCCCGCCGTCGGTGAGCTCCGCCAGCTTACCCAAGAAGCGCACGTGGCCGCGCGGCACCACCCGCCGGTACTCGTACCAGAAGTCGAACAGGTCGCCCACCAGAAAGATCGCCGCCGCATCCGCACTCACCACATCCAGCCACCGCACGATGGTCTGCTCTCGCTCGCGGCTGCGCGCGGCGTCAGGTGCACCCAGATGAAAGTCCGAGGCGAAATAAACCTTTTGTCCGGCAGAGAGGGGCAGCGTGTACATGGGGCAAAATAAATCCCCGGCACGGGGTGCGTGTCGGGGATCAAAAATCAGAACCTGAGGGCTACTTCTTAGCCGAGCCGTTCGGGCTGTTCACGATCGTAGTCGGCGGCGGGGTGACCGTGCCGGCGGCGGGCGGCTCATCGTCGTCGGTCAACTTCGGGGCGGGAGCATGTCCGGCCGACTCGCTGCCCGTCAGCCCCTCGGTAAACTTCTGGTAGCTCGTCTGGTTGTCGAACGGGCGCTTGCCGATCAGTTTCTCCAGGTCATTTTGGAAAATGATCTCGCGCTCCAACAGCACTTGCGCCACCGTTTCAAGCTCCTCCCCCTTGTCGGCGAGCAGTCGCTTGGTGCGCTCGTAGGCGTCGGCAATAATGCTGCGCACCTCCTCGTCAATGGTCCGGGCGGTGTCTTCCGAATAAGGCTTGCCCATGCTGAACTCCGACTGCTTGGCGTCGTAATACGACACGTTGCCGATCTTGGCGTTCATGCCGTACATGGTCACCATGCCGTAGGCCATCTTCGTGATGCGTTCCAAGTCGGAGAGCGCACCCGTTGAGATGCGGCCGAACACGAGGTCCTCGGCGGCGCGCCCCCCGAGGGCCATGCACATCTCGTCGAGTAACTGCTCGGTGGTGTAGAGAAACTGCTCTTTGGGCAGGTACTGCGCGTAGCCGAGGGCGGCTACCCCGCGCGGCACGATGCTCACCTTCACCAGCGGGTCGGCGTGTTCGAGGAACCAGCCGGCCACGGCGTGCCCAGCCTCGTGGTAAGCGACGATCTTCTTCTCCTCGGGAGAGATGATCTTGTTCTTCTTCTCCAGTCCGCCGATCACCCGGTCGATGGCGTCCTGGAAGTCCTGCATCTCGATGTGGTTCTTGTCACGGCGGGCGGCAATCAGCGCGGCCTCGTTGCAAACGTTGGCGATCTCGGCCCCGGCGAAGCCCGGCGTCTGGGCGGCGATCCTCTTGGCATCGATATTCGACGAGAGCTTGAGCGGCTTCATGTGCACCCGGAAGATGGCTTCGCGACCCACCAAGTCGGGCTTGTCGATGGAGATCTGCCGGTCGAAGCGGCCGGGCCGCAGCAGCGCCGAGTCGAGCACGTCGGGGCGGTTCGTGGCCGCCAGGATGATCACGCCCGAGTCGGTAGCGAAGCCGTCCATCTCGACCAACAGTGAGTTCAGCGTGTTCTCACGCTCGTCGTTCGAGCCGGGCATCTGCCCCTTGCCACGCGAGCGGCCGATGGCGTCGATCTCGTCGATGAAGATGATGCAGGGCGCTTTCTCTTTGGCCTGCTTGAAGAGGTCGCGCACGCGGGCCGCGCCCACGCCGACGAACATCTCGACGAAGTCGGAGCCCGAAAGCGAGAAGAACGGCACGCCCGCCTCGCCGGCCACGGCCTTCGCCAGCAACGTCTTACCCGTACCGGGAGGGCCGACCAGCAGCGCGCCCTTCGGGATTTTTCCTCCCAGCTTGGTGAACTTGCCGGGGGACTGCAGAAAGTCGACGATCTCTTTGACCTCTTCTTTGGCTTCGTCGAGGCCGGCGACGTCGGTGAAGGTGGTTTTAACCTTGCTCTCGGCATCGAACAGGGCCGCGCGCGACTTCCCGATGTTGAAGATCTGCCCCCCCGGCCCGGCGTTGGTCATGCGGCGCATCAGGAACCAAAAGCCGAACAGCAGGGCGATGATCAGCCCCCAACTGAAAAAAGTGTCCATCAAGTCGGTGCGCTCGCGCAGCCGGTAGCCGATGCGCTGCTCTTCAGGCATCTGCTGCTCCAGTTCGTTGAAATCCTCTAAGAACGGCTCCAGCGCCACGCGGAAGTTGTAGTGCGGGCCTTGGTAGAGCGCGAAGGGGCGGTTCTCCTTTAACTCCTCGCGGTACTTCTCTTTTTGCAGGGCGGCGTCCTTGAGCGTAACCTCGACCACCTCTTTGTTGATGATGTCGATCTTTTCGACTTCGTTGCCGAGGTACATCTCTTGGAAGCGACGCTGGGTAATGTCGATGGTCGAGCTGGCCCGGTTCAACCACGAGAGCCCAACGATCATAATCAGCAGCGCACCGATGATCCAGAGCTGGTAGTTGGGCTTCTGCGGCGGGGGGGGCAAAAACTTTTTCTTGCGATTCTTATCACTCATCAGAGTAGGTATTTACGTCGGCAGAAGCCCCTCCGGGCGGCACGACGGTGTTCGTCAGTCGGATACTTCAGTCGTCTTGGCGTCTCCCCAGAGCGTCTCCAGGCTATAAAAGGCGCGTTTATCTTTGCGAAAAATGTGGGCCACCGCGTTTGCGTAGTCCAACAGCACCCACTCTCGGTTGGTTTGCCCTTCCGAATGCCAGGGGCGTTCGTCGTAATGCTCGAAGACGGCCTTTCGCACGGCGTCGGCGATGGCCTCAACCTGCGTGTCGGAAGTGCCCGTACAGAGCACGAAGAAGTCGGCCACCGCGCCACCAATGTCGCGCAGGTCCATAATTACAACGGACGAAGCCTTTTTCGCCAGCATCCCTTGGGCAATGACTTCGGCCAGGGCGCGGCTGTTTTGCGGTTGGGTGGGAGGGTTCAAGTAAATGGAACTCGGTTCGTTCAAACGGTCGGCATTACGGTAGAGATAAAAAATCAACGTTCATACTTGCGCAACATTCTCGCCAACACGCTTTTCGTCGGCCGACGGCACCACCACCTGACAGCTTGTCATTCTACCAACGACGTGGCGGCCGCGCAACTTACACAGCAGCCACCGCCGGAGGGGACGCTCTACACCACCGACCACCAGACGCGGGGCCGGGGGCAGCGGGGCCGCACCTGGGAGGCCGCCGCCGGGAAGAACCTCCTCTTTACGCTGGTACTCTACCCCACCTTCTTGGCCGTGCCCAACCAGTTTGCGCTCAGCACGGCGGTGGCGCTGGGGGTACGGGCGGCCCTGGAAGCGCTGGTGGGCTCGTTGCGCTGGCAGGTGAAGTGGCCTAACGACCTGTACGCGGACGGACGGAAAGTGGGTGGAATCCTAATCGAAAACGCGGTGCGCCAAGTGCGCTTACAACACAGCCTAGTCGGAATTGGTTTGAACGTCAACCAAACCACGTTCGGCGTCGGGGCGGCGGCGTCGCTGCGCACGCTGACCGGCTTGCACTGGCCACCCGAGGTGGTGCTGGCGCGCGTGCTCGAAGGCATCGAAGCGCACTACTTGCGGCTGCGCGCGGGCGAGGTCGAGGGGTTGCAACGCGACTACCTCCGACACCTCTACCGCCTCGGCGAGGCGCACCCCTTCGCTCGGCCCGACGGCACCCGGTTCACGGGCACCATCCAGGGCGTGGATGCGGCCGGCCGACTGGAAGTACGTGCCGAGGGGGCGACGCACCACTTCAGCGTGGGAGAAGTCCGGTTCGAGTAGGCACCGGCCCGCGAACGTAACCCTCGTGACGGTGCGCCTGCGTGCATCAGGCTTCCCATAAGTCTCAGCCGTTGTTTGGACGCTCGAAGCACTTTTGTTTCTTCTCAACAAGATATGAGCGGTGGACCGTTGGTTATTGGTAGCGCTCATCAGCATTGGCCCGGCGCACTACTTTTTGTGAGCCTCCCCCTCCTACCTTGCGGCGTGCTGCGCGCTTATTACACCGATGACCTAATCGAAGCCGGCCTCGACGAGGTGGGGCGGGGCTGCCTGGCGGGGCCGGTAGTGGCCGCCGCCGTGGTGCTGCCGCGCAACTTCCACCACCCGCTGCTGAACGACTCTAAGCTGCTCAGCGAGGCGCACCGCGACACCCTGCGGCCCACCATCGAACGGGGAGCGCTGGCTTGGGCAGTGGCCGAAGCTTCGCCCACCGAGATCGACGAGGTCAACATCCAGCAGGCCACTTACCTGGCGATGCACCGCGCCGTCGACGCGCTGCGAGTGCGGCCGCAACTGCTGCTGGTCGACGGCAACCGCTTCCGCCCCTACCGCGACGTGCCGCACCAGTGCCAGGTGAAGGGCGACCGCCACTTCGCCGCCATCGCCGCCGCCTCGGTGCTGGCCAAGACCCACCGCGACGCACTGATGCGGCGCTGGGCCGAAGTCTACCCGCACTACGGCTGGGCGCGCAACGTGGCCTATCCCACTGCCGAGCACCGCGCCGCCCTGCGCACGCACGGTCCCACGCCCCTGCACCGCCGTTCGTTCAAGTGGGGGTAGTTTTGTGGCGGCACACCTGCCTTTTTTTCCGACAACACCCGCGACGTGGCCCCATCCTCCACGCGGCGATCCCCGCTAAGAATCGAAGTTGTCTGGGAGCCTTCAATAGAGTTGAGGCCTCGGACGGCCGCCTGTTCTGGTTGGCGGACGGAGCGTTCGGAGTATTGCCGCCGTCGAACGGCCGCCTTACGTCTTAAATCTCAAGTGTAACCATGACCGAACAACTTAGACGCGTCCCCCTCCACGACACACACGTAGCGCTCGGTGCGAAGATGGTGCCCTTCGCCGGCTGGGAGATGCCGCTGCGCTACTCGACCGACACGAAAGAGCACATGGCCGTCCGCGAGCGGGTGGGCGTGTTCGACGTCTCGCACATGGGCGAATTTTACGTGTCGGGACCGGGCGCGTTCGAGCTGGTGCAACGCGTGACTTCGAACGACGTCGGCACGCTGCACGACGGCAAGGTGCAGTACGCCACGCTCACCAACGACCGGGGCGGGGTGGTCGACGACCTGCTGGTCTACCGCTTGGCCGAGGAGCGTTACCTGTTGGTAGTCAACGCCGCCAACATCGAAAAAGACTGGAACTGGATTGCCCGGCAGAATACCGGCGGCGCGGCCATGCATAACGTCTCGGAGCAGATGGCGCTGCTGGCCGTGCAAGGACCGAAGGCAGCCGCAGTGCTGCAATCGCTTACGGAGGTCGACCTGGCCGCGATGAAGTACTACACCTTTCAGATGGCCCCGCTGGCGGGCGTGCCGGGGGTGGTGATCTCGGCGACGGGCTACACCGGCGCAGGTGGCTTCGAACTCTACGTCCCCGCTCCCCAGGCCAAGCGGGTGTGGGACGCCGTGTTCGAGGCGGGCGCGGCACACGGCATCGAGCCGGTGGGGCTGGGCGCGCGCGACACGCTGCGGCTGGAGATGGGCTACTGCCTCTACGGCAACGACCTGACCGACGACACCTCGCCGCTGGAAGCAGGCTTGGGGTGGATCACGAAGCTCAAGCAGCCGTTCGTCGGCTCGGCACTGCTCGCTCAGCAGAAGGCCGAGGGCGTGCAACGCAAGCTGGTCGGCTTTCGGATGGTGGACCGGGGCATCCCCCGGCGCGGCTACGAACTGCAACTCGACGGCGAGCGCGTCGGCGAGGTCACCTCCGGGGCGCAGTCGCCCTGCCTGGGCGTCGGCATTGGGCTGGGCTACGTGCCTACCGCCGTGAGCGCCGCCGGTACCGAACTCCACGTCGTGGTGCGCGGCCGTAAGCTGCGCGCCACGATTGTCCCTCTCCCCTTTTACCGCCCCGATGCCCACGCTTGACGTCTGCCTTGCCCCCGAACTACTGCCCGCTCACGACCCCACCGGCCGCACGGTGGTGGTAATCGACGTGCTGCGCGCCACCTCGACGATGGTTGCCGCCCTGGCGCACGGCGTCCGCCGCATCGCGACCTTCGACTCAGTGGAGGCCTGCCTCGCCCTGGGCGGGGAGGGTTGGCTTACGGTCGCCGAACGCGACGGCATGCAAGTGCCGGGCGTGAACCTGGGCAACTCGCCGCGCGCCTACCTCGACGGTGCGTACGCGGGTCGCGATCTGGCCATGACCACCACCAACGGCACGCGCGCGCTGCAAGGAGCAGCGGGAGCCTCTGAAGTGCTGATCGGGGCCTTCCTGAACCGCCGCGCACTGGCCGACCGTCTGCGCCACGACGGCCGCGACGTGCTGCTGCTCTGCTCAGGCTGGAAGGGGCAAGTGAACGTGGAGGATACGCTGCTGGCCGGGGCGCTGGTGTACGACCTGCGCGACGCGTTCAGCACCGAGCACGACGCCCCCCTGATGGCCGCCGCCCTCTACGCTCAGGCGGCCGACGACCCACGGAGCGCCGTCATGGCTTCGTCGCACGTGCGACGGCTATCACGGCTGGGCCTCAGCGACGACCTGGACTTTTGCCTGCTGGACAGCCGCTACGACGTGGTGCCCATGCAGCGTGACGGGATGCTGGTGGCGTAGCGCGAACGGGAGCGTGAGCCTTAGGACCGCTTGCTTGTGCTTCTTTATGACCTCACGTGGTTTGTCGCCTGTCGGGAGACACTTTCATCATCCAGGGCGATTGCATCAAGGTTGCCGGCTTGGCGCGGATAGTCTCCCTCGGAAAGAATTTTGCGCACTTCCATCTTCCAAAAAAGACTAGCCTATCCTTTCGTGCAATCGCCCTGGTGATGCTACGTCCGGTGCTTAATCTCCGCCGAACAACAGGGCAACGGAGGCGTGAATGACGCCGGTGCGCACGCCGAACTCGTCACGAAAGTCGTTGCCGGCGGTGATGTTGGTCAGTCCGAGGCTGTAGCCGGCCTGCGCCTGAAAGAGGCTTCCCCGAAAGCCGACGCCGAAGTTCACCCCGTAGTCACCGCCCCGAAAGTCGTCGTCGTTGTCACTGCCGAAGTTCAAGTCGGCATCAACTGCCGGTACGGTCGTGCTCCCTTCGACGGTCGTGTTACCTCCGATGGCGAAGGCGGCGTAGGGGCCGGCGAAGATCTGAAACTGGCTTGCCGACGGATCACCGAAGCCGAGCACCACGTTGATGGGCACTTCCAGATAGTTAATGCGAGTACGGGTCTCAATCTCTCCGGCTGCTCCGAGGTCTTGTACGTTGCGGTCTCCCTTAGCGCTGTACATCAGGGCCGGCTGGATGGCGATAAGGTCGATGATCTGGGCGTTGAGCACTACGCCGAACGCAGGACCCAGCAGCAGTTCGCTGTCGGGCTCATCGTCGTCGAAGTCGTAGCGTAGGTTAGATACGTTCAGGCCTACTTTGGGGCCAAATTCAATCTGCGCCTGTGCGGTGACGACAAAAGCCATGGCGGCTAGTGTGGTGAGAAAAATTTTCTTCATGATAGAAAAGTGTTGGTATTTAGAAAGAGTGCGAGGTTGCACACGCTCTGATACGGGTAACAAATCATACCGGATACATCTTTATTCAGGCGAGCCCGCCCGCGAACGTGTCACTCGTCCGGACTGTTGCTTTTCCGCATGAATGCCCCCGCCCGACAACTGCTGAAACGCCACGGCCTGCGCGCCACCCACCCGCGCGAGTTTATCCTCGACCTGTTTCTGGACCGTGACGCCGCCCTGACGCACGCCGACGTGGAGAGCACCGCCACCGGCGACGTCGACCGGGTGACGGTCTACCGCACGCTGAAGACCTTCGTGGAGCGGGGCCTGCTGCACCGTGTGCCCGACGACGAAGGCGCGCCGCGCTACGCCCTCTGCTCGCCCGCCTGCGGCACCGAGGCGCACCACCACGACCACGTGCACTTCAAGTGTCAGACCTGCGGGCAGACGCAGTGCGTCGAAGAGGTGATGGTGCCGCCCGTCCGTCTGCCCGAGGGCTTCCGGCCCGTCGAGGTGAGCCTGCTGGTGCAAGGCGTGTGTCGCAACTGCAATAAGCTATAGCGGCCGGCGCACCACCGCTTCTGCGACGACGTGTGGGCTGACTACGCTTTATAGGAGCGTTACTTACATAGGCGCGAAGTCGGCGATGTCGTATCGTTCCGAGGAGCCGGTAGATTCAAAAACTGTTCAACCCCTCCGGGAAAGGGGGTAAAAAGCGCCACGCCCGAAGCGCCCCATAGCAAGAGCGTGCCAACTTGCACCGTTGTCAAAAGCATCTGTACGCAAACTGATCGCGACAAACCGCACGTTCATCGACAGCAGCCGGTTTCCGGCATAACGGCTCATCGAACCAGCCGTTATCGGTGCACAATCGTTCCGGACCGAAGCATTACCTTCCATTCGGTACAACCGCCTCAGCCTCACTTATTTGGAGCCGCCCGTAGTAGCGCGTTATTTCGTCTTTGCCATCCGCTTCTACCAGACAATCGCGTGCTCTATGGGTTTTAACAGTAAGTTCTTTCTACAATCCGACGCCACCGCTAGCCTCGCCGAGGCGGTCGCCGTCGGTGGCGACCTGTCGCCCTCGCTTGACATGCTCTGGGTGCTCATCGCGGCGGCCATGGTGTTCCTGATGCAGGCGGGCTTTCTCTGCCTGGAGGTCGGGCTGGTCAGGCGGCACCACACGCCGGCGGTCGCCATGAAAAACCTCGTGGACTGGACCGTGGGCTCGGTCATCTTCTTTGGGGTCGGCTTCGCGCTGATGTTCGGCGAATCGGCTTCGGGGCTGTTCGGCACCAACCTGTTCGCACCCTCGGACTGGAATGTGGAGGGCGGCAGCCCGCTGGGGCCGGTGTTCTTCATGTTCCAACTGGCCTTTGTGGGCACGGCGCTCACCATCGTGTCCGGCTCGATGTCGGAGCGTACGGGCTTCCTCCCCTACATCACGGCTTCGGTACTCATCTCGCTGGTCATCTACCCGCTGTTCGGGCACTGGGCCTGGGGCAACCTTTACTTCTCCGACAACGCCGCGTGGCTAGCCGACCTAGGCTTTATCGATTTTGCCGGCTCCACGGTCGTCCACTCGGTCGGGGCGTGGGTGTCGCTGGCGGGCCTCAAGCTGCTCGGCCCCCGGCTGGGTCGGTACACACAAACAGGGCGGCCGCGCGACTTTAAGGCGAACAGCCTGCCGCTGGCCGCGCTGGGCGTGTTCATCCTCTGGTTCGGGTGGTGGGGCTTCAACGGCGGCAGCACGCTGGCGCTCAACGTCGACGTCGGCACCATCATCTTGAACACCAACCTGGCCGGCGCGGGCGCGGCGCTGGCGGCTTACTTCCACTGCCTGCGCTTCCAAAACCGGGAGAATCTGTACGAAAAGATGCTGGGCGGGGCGCTGGGTGGGCTGGTGGCCATCACGGCTTCGCCGCACATCCAGACGCCACTAACGTCGGTGCTGATCGGCCTGGCGGCCGGGGTGGTGCACAACCTGAGTTACGACCTGCTCACCAAACGCTGGAAGATCGACGACGCCGTCGGGGCCATTCCGGTGCACGGCTTCTGCGGGGCGTTCGGCACGCTGGCGGTCGCCGTGTTTGCTCCGGCCGACACGCTGTCCCACGGCCGCCTCGTGCAGTTCTTGGTGCAGTTACTGGGCGTCCTGGTCTGCCTGGTCTGGGCAGGCGGCATCGGCTACGTGGCCTTCTTCGTGCTCAAGCGGACGGTGGGGCTGCGGGTATCGCCCGACGAAGAGCGCGACGGCATCACGCTATACCACAAAGAGGTGGTAGAAGAGGCCGAAGAAGAGGAGGACACGGACGAGCTTGTTCGTCTGATGGAGGAGATCGGGTAACCTAAAATCACCCAGGAATATGGCAACCCTGCACCTAGAGCAAACCAACATTGCTCAGATCGTCATCAAACTGTCGGCCACCGACCACCAGGTCATCACGCTGTTCGAGTTTTTGAAGAAGGACATCTCCGAGCGCACGCAGCTGATCACGTCCCGCAAGCTGGAGTTTGTCGACTTCGAGGGTGAGAAGATTCCCAAGCTGGTGGCCCTGCGGGCGATTACCAGCTTGATCAAGAAGCTCCGCGAAGAGGGTACGCTCGTCAGCATGATGAAGCGCCCGGCCTGACGTGAGCGTCGCAAATCAGCGGGCTATTTCGCAGCGCAATCCCCGCCGATCTCGGCTGCTCCGTCCACGACCACAACGTGGGTGCTTTGGTGCGCTGCCGGAGGGCTATCGCGTCTGCACGTGCTTGCGGTAGCGCAAGGGGGTGTTGTGGTACCGCTTCTTGAACGCCCGGTTGAACAAAGAGACGTTCTGGAAACCGCACTCGTAGGCGATCTGCGTCACGGGGGTCTCGGACAGGTGGAGCATCCGCGCGGCTTTGCCCAGCCTGAGGTCGGTCACATAGTCCGTGAATGACCTCAGCGCTCTCTTTTTAAAGTAGTGGCTAAAGGCCGAGGGCGACATGTGCACCCGGTCGGCGACCTCTTCTATTTTAAGCTTGCGGGTGTAGTTAGACTGGATGTAGGTAAAGACCAGGTCGATCTTGTTCGACGCCCGCTCGTCGCCCGGCATCGTGTAGCCGACGCTACACAAGGTCTCCGTCTGCTCGCTGCGCCCGAACAGGTCCAGCAGCCTAAGGAGGCACACGTAAGCGTCGAACGCGTCGTTCGGGTCGATCCGCAGGAGGATGTCGATGGCTTCGTCGCGGAAGTCGCTGAGCAGTTGAACGCCCTGGGAAGCCCGGCGGAGCGCCCGCTCGACGTTGCCGAAGATTTCGGGGTACTCGGTCGGACGGCTCAGCAGTTGCCCGCTGAAGTGTACGACGATGATCTTCTCGCCCGTCGCGCGGCGTACGATCCCGTGGTCATACCAGCAGTGGGGTAAGCCCGGCCCGATCAAAACCAAGTCTTTGTGCGCAAACTCGTCCGTGTGGTCGCCGACCATGCGGGTGCCCGAAAGCCCGAGGGTCAGGGTGATCTCGAACGCCTCGCGGTGGTGGTGCATCGGGTAGTCCAGGCTCACCTCTTCGAACACGTGCACCTTGAGAGGCAGCATTCGGCGGAAATCGACGAGCTCCCGGATAATTTTCATTTCAGGTGCTAAAGGTCGTCAGAGTGAGTAGGTATTTTCATAAAAGCACCGAATATTGTCGTCAAGGTGATTTTTTATGTGTCGCCCCGTGGGGTTCTTTGCAAGAAAATGATCGCTACTACCACCCACCCTAAAGTCCTGACGCCCGCGCAGGTCCAGCACTACCGCGAAGAGGGATATCTTCTGCCCGGCCGGCCGATGTTCTCCGCCGGCGAGCAGGCGCGGCTTACCGAGATCTTCGAAGAGCACCTGCGCACCAAGGGCGCGGCCAAGTCCGACGAGCTGGACACGCCCCACTTTCGAGACGAGCGGTTGTTCGACTTCCTGATGTCGGACGAAGTGCTGGACGTTGTGCAGGACATCATCGGGCCCAACATTGGCCTCTGGAGCAGCCACTTCATCTCGAAGGAGCCCGGCAAGGGGCGGCGGACACCCTGGCACGAAGACAGCGCCTACTGGGAGGGTAAGTTCGACCGGCTGGACCAGATCGTGACCATCT
>JBARYS010000197.1:0-4419 GCA_049648155.1 Catalinimonas sp.
CTCGATCTCGCCCTCGAAACTGAACTGCGCGTAGGCGGCCACGGGGTTGTCGTACACGAAGCAGTCGCGTTCGTCAACCTTCATCGTAAAGTCGGGAGCCGCCGGCAATCCGGGCGGCGCGGGGTAGAGGTCGAGGCGCTGGGCGGCGGCCGGCACCTGTAGCCACACGAACGAAATCAAGAACAGACGCGGTAAGAGGGACATGCGGCAGGGGTAGGAAAAAGCCAACAAAAAAACGGGACGCGCGCAAGCGCGTCCCGGTATAAAGTAGCTTCGCCGCCGGTTGAATACCCTACAGCCCCGTGGCGATGCCCTCGCCGCGCTCTTCGTGCAGCGTGGCGCGCACGTCGAACGTCCGGTAGGTTTTGAGCGGGTCGAGCGCGCCGCCCGCCCGCACGCGCGCTTCCCGCACCAGCGGGCGGACGTCCGTACGGAAGGCATCTTGCAACAGCTCCTGCGTCATCACCACGTCGTTCTCACGTTGGTAGCCGTCGAGTGTGTCGGCGTCGACCAGCAGGGCCTGCGCGTAAGCCGTCTGGATGGCCTCGACCGACTGGAGGAGGTCTTCGAGAGGGTCTTTGGTGTTGTGGCTCGCGTCGATCATGAACGCCACGGCGTCGGTGTTGCCCACCAGTTCGCGGAAGATCAGGTAGAGCTGGTAAGGCTTGATGCTGCCCACCGTCAGGTCGTCGTCGGCGTACTTCGAGTCGTTGAAGTGAAAGCCGCCCAGCTTGCCGGCCTCCAGCAGCGTGGCGACGATCTGCTCGATGTTGGCGTTCGGCAGGTGGTGGCCCAGATCCACCAACGTACGCGCCCGTTCGCCGACCTGCGTCGTCAGCCAGTAGGACGTGCCCCAGTCGGGAATCACGGTCGAGTAGAAGTTCGGCTCGAACGGCTTGTACTCGATCAGCAGCGTCCAGTCGTCGGGCAGAGCGGCGTAGATATCCCGCAGCGCGTCGCGCGTGTGGCGCAGCGCCCGGCGGAGGTCCCGCTGGCCGGGGAAGTTTGCGCCGTCGGCCAGCCACACCGTCAGCGACTTCGAGCCGAGCTGTTCGCCGAGGCGGATCACCTCCCGATTGTGGGCCACGGCCTGCGCCCGCACGGTGGCATCCTCGTGGCAGAGCGAGCCGAACTTGTACGACTCCCGCTGGTTGGGCTGGTCCTGGAAAGTGTTCGAGTTCATCGCGTCGAAGGCCAAGCCGTGCTGCTGCATCTGCTCGCGCACGGCACCGGCGTCTTCGGGCACGTCCCAGGGGATATGCAGCGACACCGCGCCGCTGGAACGGTTCAGGGCGTGCAGCAGGCCCACGTCGTCGATCTTCTCGGCGAGCATACGCGGTTCGCCCGCACCCCGGAAGCGGCCGAAACGCGTACCGCCGGTGCCGAGCGCCCAACTGGGAATGGCCACCTGAAAATCGACGAGTTTCCGGATGATGGCTTCGACCGGGCAGCCCTGCTTATCGAGTCGGGCGGCGAGCGCCTCGTAGGCGTCCCGGTGGTCGGACAGGCCGTCCCGGTTCCGGTCGGCGATCTGGTCTTTGGTGATTTGCATGGTGAGAATGAGACAGAGAGCCGAAGACCGACGGCTGCCCCGCCGCCCTTGTCTTCAGTCTGATAGAAGATTGTATGATAAGGACAAGACAGAAAACTAAAGAGGGACGGCTCTAGCCCTGGTCTTCGGCTCTCAGTTTTCGTTCTGATAGACCGTTGGAGGGGGGCAACAAGACTGAAGTCGGGAGACGATGCCCCCGACTTCAGTCTTCTGTCCTCAGCCTTTCGTCTGAACGATTACCGCACGAACGCCGGGGCCACGCCGCCGTCCACGTTCACGATGCTGCCGGTGCTCTTCTTAAGCAGGCCGTTGGTAAAGGCCAGCACCGCGTTGGCGATATCTTCGGGATAGATGATCTCGTTCATGATCGTCCGCTTGGCGTAGAAGGCCGGCAGCTCGTCGACGGTGATGCCGTACGCCTCGGCGCGCCCTTCGGCCCAGGCACCTTCCCAGATCTTGCTGCCCGCGATCACGGCGTCGGGGTTGACCACGTTCACGCGGATTTTCTCCTTGCCCAGCTCGGCGGCCAGCAGGCGCGACATGTGCGTCTGGGCGGCCTTGGCCGTACCGTAGCCCACGTTATTAGGACCGGAGACCAGCGCGTTCTTGGAGGCGATGTTGACGATGTCGCCGCCCATCTCGGGGCTACCCAGCGCCTGCTTACGCATCACTTCCACGGCCGCCTTGCTCATCAGGAACTGGCCCTTCACGATCACGTCTTGCAGCAGGTCCCAGTCTTTCTCGGCGGTGTCGCCCAGTGGCTTCGAGATGGCCAGCCCGGCGCAGTTCACCACGATGTCGATGCCGCCGAAGGCCAACGCGGCCTCTTCAATGACCTTCTCTAGGTTGGCAGCGTCCGCCACGTTGGCCTGCACGTAGGTGGCCTGGTCGCGGCCGAAGTCCTCCATCGCCTCCTTCAGTCGCTCTTCGTGCAGGTCGGTCAGCACCACGCAGGCACCCGCCGACACCAGCTTCTCGGCAATGGCTTTGCCGATGCCGCCGCCGCCGCCGGTCACGACCAGCACCTTGCGCGAGAGGTCTTGCTCTTTGGGCATCCGCTGCAGCTTGGCCTCTTCGAGCAGCCAGTACTCGATGTCGAACGCCTCTTGCTTAGGCAGCGAGGTGTACTCGGTGATGGCCTCCGCGCCGCGCATCACGTTGATGGCGTTCACGTAGAACTCGGCGGCCACGCGGGCCGTCTGCTTGTTCTTAGCGAAGGTGAACATGCCTACACCCGGCCAGAGAATCACCACCGGGTTGGGGTCGCGCATGGTGGGGCTGTTAGAATGCTTGTGCTGCTCGTAATAGTCGGCGTAGCCGGCACGGTAGGCCTCGAAGGCCGGTTCGATCTTCGTTTTCAGCGTGTCGAGGTCGCTCAGGTCCGCGTCGGCGGGTAGGTCGAGCACCAGCGGGGCGATCTTCGTGCGCAGGAAGTGGTCGGGGCAGCTCGTGCCCAGCGGAGCCAGCTTGCCGAGGTCGTTGCTGCCGATGAACTGCAACACCCGCTCGTCGTCGGTGAAGTGGCCGATCATACGGTTCTCGCTGGAACAGAAGCCGCGCAGCACCGGGGCCAGGGCGGCCGCTTGCTTGCGGCGCTGCTCGGCCGGGAGGGCTTCTAGGCTGACACCGCCGAACACGGGGCGGTCTTTGCCGGTGCGCTCTTCGATGTACTCAGAGGCGCGCTCGATCACCTCCAGGCTGTTCACGTAGCAGTCGTGGGCGGTGTCGCCCCAGGTGAACAGGCCGTGGCTGCCGAGCACGATGCCGCGCACGTGCGGGTTCTCGTTGTAGTGCTTCTCCAGCTCCAGCGCCAGCTCGAAGCCGGGGCGCCGCCAGGGCACCCAGCCGATCTGCCCTTCGAACAGCTCTTCGGTGATCTTTTGGCTGTCTTTAGCCGCCGCCACGGCGATCAGCGCGTCGGGGTGCAAATGGTCGATGTGCTTGAACGGCAGGAAGGCGTGCAACGGGGTGTCGATGGAGGGCGCGCGCGAGTCGAGGTCGTAGATGCTGTGCTGGAATAGCCCCACCATCTCGTCTTCAAACTCCAGCCCCCGGTACACCTTCTTGAGGTTGTGCAGCCGGTCGAGGTAAAGCGCCGCCAGCCCCTGCCGGGTCAGCGTGCCGATGTCACCGCCCGATCCCTTGATCCACATCACCTCGGTCGGCTCGCCGGTCAGCGGGTGCTTTTCGTTGGTCTTACAACTGGTGTTACCACCGCCGTAGTTGGTGATGCGCAGGTCGGAGCCGAGAATGTTGGAGCGGTAGAGGAGCAAGGCGACCTCGTCGCCGGCCAAGGCGGCCGCTTTCTGCTCATCCCACAAGTAGTCGACGTGCTTGAATTTCTGAACCGGAGCTTGCATGGAGTGATGAAATAGGTGTAAAGATTGCTTGGCTCTCGAATGTAGTTTTTCCGCCCCGAAAGTCTGTTCCGCACTATACCAAAGCAGATTCGTCTAACGGTGTGCCCCCTGAATCCGCGCTCGAAAGCCGGGCAGAACGCATCTGGGCAGAGGTGTACGGCCGCACGCCGGGTCGGGTGCGTATCTACACGTCGGTAGTAGGAAAAAGGGCGCTTATGTACTCTCCGACGGCCGAAGCGGATTACAGGGGAGAAGGCACAAAAACCTGCATGTGAAAAAAGAGGCGACCGCCGTCGAGGGGCTGGAAGTTGTACCAGATCTTGCGTCCGGAGCGGCGGGCGATGTCAAGCATACCGATGCCTGCCCCGCCCTCGCGCCGGCGGTAGGAGCCGAACTGCTTGTTGGAAAGGATGAAGCGATAGTTCTCGCGGAGTTCGGCCGGCGACATGGCGTTGACCTTATCGAGGCGCGCGCGGAACTCGTTGGAGCGCTCGCGCTCCAACGAGT
>JBARYS010000198.1:0-2246 GCA_049648155.1 Catalinimonas sp.
GCGGCGTAGAGGTTGATCGTCGCCTCCTCGGGCACGGCGGGCAGGTCGAACGTCCGGCGGAAGACGGCGTAGGCGTGGCGGCCCTGCCCGTCGGCGTCAGTCCAGACGTATTGCGCCTCGGCGGGGCGGTCTCCCTGCGCCCGGGCCGGGCCAAAGGAGAGGAGGAGAGAGCAGAGGAGAAGTAACGTCGTAAAACGCATGGTCGGTGGTGTGATGTAGTGGTTGATATGAATAAACGCCCGGTGGGGCCAACAAGCGCACGCTCCTCCAGCGCGGGGAAAATCATTTAGCTTTGCGTGAATGGGTGTCCGCTCGAAAGAGACACCCCATCCAACCACAATGGTAGCCAACAGCCGTGCAACCACCCGGCGGCGGTAGCTTCTCTGAGCATCTTTTCTATGGGTCGCGTCGACAACAAGATTTTCATCGTCACCGGAGCGGGCCGGGGCATCGGCCGTGCCTGCGCCGACCTGCTGGCGCGCGAGGGGGCACTGGTGTACGTTACCGACTGCGAGGTGGAGCCGGCCCGGACGGTCGCCGGGCACATCTGCGACGAAGGGGGGTGGGCCGAGTACCAGGCCCTCGATGTGCGCGACGAAGCCGCCTGGGAAGCACTCATACGGCGCGTGGTTCAAGACCGGGGGCGTATTGACGGGCTGGTCAACAACGCCGGGATCTTCCTCATCGAGCAGATGACCGACACGACCATCGAGCAGGTGCGCGAACTCTACGAAACCAACGTCTACGGCACTTGGCTCGGCATGAAGCACGCCGCCCCGGCCCTCGCGGCGGCGGGGGGCGGGGCCATCGTCAACCTGGCGTCGATGGACGCTACCGACGGCGCGTCGGGCTTCACGGTGTACGGCGGCACGAAGGGGGCGGTTGACACCATGACGCGCGACGCGGCCTTGGAGCTCGCTAAGCAAGCCGTGCGTGTCAACTCGGTGCATCCGGGCCACATCCGCACGCAGATGGCCGCCTACGGGGCTCGGCAGGAGGGGATTACCTGGGAGTCGATGGCCGAAGAGTCGCCGCTGGGGCGCATCGGCGACCCGCTCGACGTGGCTTGGGGGGTGCTCTACCTGCTCAGCGACGAGGCACGCTGGGTGACGGGCATCCAACTGCGCATCGACGGCGGGGCCACGGCGGGTAAACTTGCACGGCGGGTGTTCTTGTAGAAAGCACGAAAACGCCCACCTTCGCGGTGTTCTCCCGTGGTCATCACGCCTCCTCCCATGTTACTGCGTAGACTCCCACTCACCCTCCCATGGCTGGCGTGGCTCGGCCTGGTGGCCGCACCGACGTCCGGACAGGCACCCGCCACGTACGAAGGCCCCTACCGTGCGGCGACCTACGCCGGTCACGCCCGGTTCAGCTACCGGCTTGCCGACGGCGACACGCTCCGCGTCGGCCCTTTTAGGATGCGTTCGGCCTCGCTCGCGCCGCTGACGGCCAGGGGGGAGCCGTACTTCGCGTTCGAGGGATCTTTTGAAGACGACCGTCCGGACGGCCCGTGGCGCTTGCAGTTCGGCGACCTGCAACCCGCCGGCGAGGTGGTCTACGACGGCGGACGGCTGGTGATCGACGTGGCGGGTACGCTGCACGAAGCCGCCGGTGGGCTCCGGATGGGGATGCTGGGCGACGAATGGACGCACGTGGTCCGGACGGCGGGCCGGGCACCGGACACCCTGTTCATGAGTGTACTTCCCTTCGAAGCGGGCGTGCCCACGAAGAGCTTCCGCGTTGAGGGCGGTGGCCGGAGCCTGCTGGGGCGGCTGCTGCCGGGTGGGGTGGCGCACGACGTCTGGGAGGTGTTCGACGACGACGACGCGCTGGAGCCCGCCGAGGCGTGGCGCTTCGACGAGGGGCGGCTGGTGTACGTGGTCCAGCGCCGGGGCGAGCAACTCGACACGCTGCCTGTCTACCCCGAACGGCTCCGTAATCCCAAGACCATCGACCTCGACGCAGCTTACCTACGCTGGCTCGCACTGCGGCGGGCGGCGGCCGTGCCCGGCGACACGACGAGCCGGGTGGGGCCACTGCTCACCCAGAACGCCGAGTACTACCGCACGGTGAGCACCGCCCTGGCGGCCTTGGGTGTGCCTAACACCGCGCCGCACTTTAGGGTGCAGGTGGAGCACCGTCCGCTGACGCCCGTCGCGACGGCGCAACTCGACACCGCCGCGCGCTTCCTGGCGCAGCTCACCGCGATCAACGACCGGCTGCTGACCGACACGCGCTTTAAG
>JBARYS010000199.1:0-5066 GCA_049648155.1 Catalinimonas sp.
CATCATAGCGTACAAGTCAAAAAAATAGCCAAAAGCCAAGAGCTAAAAGCCAATACCTAACTGCCAAAAGCCAAACGCCAGTATGGAAGAGAATAAGAAAGAGGAAATAACCCGCAAGTTTGGCCCCACTTCGGCGGCCGTGGACAACAAGACGTCGGTGTTGATCCTGACGTTCATCATCGTCGCGTTCGGGTTGGTGTCGTACATCACCATGCCTAAAGAGCAGTTCCCCGAGGTGGTGCTGCCCAACGTGTACGTCGGCACGCCCTACCCGGGCAACTCGCCGGTCGACATCGAGAACCTCGTCACGCGGCCCATTGAGAAGGAGCTCAAGGGCATCTCAGGCGTAAAGGACATCACCTCGACCTCGGTGCAGGATTACTCGACGATCCTGGTGGAGTTCAACCCCGACGTCGAGAAATCTAAGGCACTGCAAGACGTGAAGGACGCCGTGGACCAGGCGAAGAGCGAGCTGCCCGAAGACCTGCCGAGCGACCCGCTGGTACAGGAGGTGAACCTGTCGGACGTGCCGATCATGTTCATCAACATCTCGGGCGACTACTCCACCGAAGAGCTGAAGGAGTTTGCCGAGTACCTGCAAGACGAGATCGAGAAGCTGTCGGAGATCTCGTCGGCCGACATCCGGGGCACGCGCGAGCGCGAGGTGAAGATCAACGCCGACCTCTACGCCATGGAGGCCGTGCAGGTGAACTTCGGCGACATTGCGGGGGCGGTCGGGGCCGAGAACGTGACGCTCTCGGGCGGCGACCTGCTCACGGACGGCTACCGGCGGTCGATCCGCGTGGACGGTGAGTTCGACGACCCCGCCCAGTTGCTCGACGTGGTGGTGAAGAACCAGAACGGCAACATCGTCTACCTGCGCGACGTGGCCGACGTGGAGTACGGCTTCGAGGAGGCCGACAGCTACGCCCGCCAGAACGAGCTGCCCGTGGTGACCGTCGACGTGGTGAAGCGCAGCGGCGAGAACCTGGTGGCTGCCGCCGACCAGATCAAGGTGATCATCGAAGAGGTGCGCGCCGAGCGCTTCCCCGACGACCTGGAGATCACGATCACCAACGACCAGTCGCGCAGCACCAAGTCGCAGTTGAGCAACCTGGAGAACTCAATCATCTCGGGCGTGATCTTGGTGGTGCTCGTGCTGCTCTTCTTCATGGGCTTGCGCAACGCGCTCTTCGTCGGCATCGCCATCCCGCTGTCGATGTTCATGTCGTTCATGCTGCTCAACCTGTTCGGTGTCACGGTCAACCTGATGGTGCTCTTCGCGCTCATTTTGGCGCTGGGGATGCTGGTCGACAACGGCATTGTGGTGGTCGAGAACACCTTCCGCCTCATGCAGCAGGGCCACTCGCCGGTGCGGGCGGCCAAAGAGGGCGCGGGCGAGGTGGCCGTGGCCATCATCGCCTCGACGGCCACCACGGTGGCGGCGTTCGTGCCGCTGGCTTTCTGGCAGGGCATCATCGGCGAGTTCATGAAGTACCTGCCCATCACGCTCATCATCGTGCTCTCGTCGTCGCTGTTCGTGGCGCTCATCATCAATCCGGTGCTCACGCGCATGTTCATGAAGGCCGACACCGGCGAGCGTACGCCCCGCAAGCGGCGCAACCTCTTCATCGTGGCGGGGTCGATGGTGCTGCTGGGCGTCGTCTGCTACGTGGTGCAGGCCACGGCCATCGGCTCGCTGCTGGTCATCTTCGCGCTGTTCGGGCTGCTGAACTTCTTCCTGCTCTCGCCGGCGGCCGACTGGTTCCAGGCCAAGGGGCTGCCGTGGCTGGAGGGCATCTACGAGCGGACGTTGAACAAGGCCCTGCGGGGGTGGAATCCGTTGATCTACCTGGGCGCTACGTTCGCCGTGCTCGTGCTGTCGATCATGCTGCTCGGCGTGCGCTCGCCGCAGGTGCTGCTCTTCCCCAACAACGAGCCGGAGTACATCAACATCTTCATCGAAGAGCCCATCGGCACCGACATCGAGGCCACAAACAGCTTCACGAAGCGCGTGGAAGCGGTGGTGCTCGACGTGGTGGAGCCCTACCAGTACATGGTCGAGTCGGTGATCGCCCAGGTGGGCAAGGGCACCAGCGACCCGGCGGCCGGGCCGAGCTTCGCGGCCACGCCCAACAAGGCGCGCATGACGGTCTCGTTCGAGCAGTTCGACCAGCGGCGCGGCCAGTCGACGGCCGAAATTATGGAGGAGATCCGTGGGCGGCTCAGCGAGTACCCCGGCGTGACGATCACGGTCGACAAGAACCCCGCCGGCCCGCCCGTGGGCAAGCCGATCAACCTGGAGATTTCGGGCGAGGACTACCCCCGCCTGATCGCCCTGGCGCAAGACGTGCAGCGGCGGCTTGAAGAAGAGAACATCTCCGGCGTGGAGGGGCTGAAGAGCGACCTGGAGACGGGCAAGCCGGAGCTGCTGGTGAGCATCGACCGCGACAAGGCCCGCCGCTACGGGCTGTCGACACAGCAGGTGGCCGCCGAGCTGCGCACGGCCCTGTTCGGGCTGGAGGTGTCGCAGTTTAAGGACGGCGAGGACGAGTACCCCATCCAACTGCGCCTGCGCGAAGATCAGCGCTACGACGTAGCCTCGCTGGTGAACAAGACGATCGTGTTCCGCAACCAACAGGGACAGATGCGGCAGGTGCCCATCGCGGCCGTGGCCGACGTGGCATACACCTCGACCTACGGCTCGGTGAAGCGGAAGGATCTGGACCGGGTGATCTCGCTCTCGTCGAACGTGAACGACGGCTACAACGCCAACGAGATCATCGAACGCATGAAGGGCGTGCTGGCCGACTACGAGTTTCCCGACGGCTTCGACTACAAGTTCACCGGCGAGCAGGAGGAGCAGGCCAAGTCGATGGCCTTCCTGGCTCAGGCGATGGCCGTGGCCGTGTTCGCGATCTTCCTGATCATCGTGACGCAGTTCAACTCGCTGGCCGCGCCGTTCATCATTCTGCTGTCGGTGCTGTTCAGCACCATCGGCGTGTTCCTGGGGCTGGTCATAACGGGCAAGGACTTTATCATCATCATGACCGGCATCGGCATCATCTCGCTGGCGGGGGTGGTGGTGAACAACGCCATCGTGCTGCTCGACTACGCCGACCTGATCCGCAAGCGGCGGCGCGCCGAACTGGGCATCGGCGACGACGGGCGGCTCTCGGACGAGGACCTACGCGCGAGCATCGTCGACGCGGGCAAGACGCGCCTGCGCCCCGTGCTGCTGACGGCCATCACGACGGTGCTGGGCCTGATTCCGCTCGCCACCGGCCTCAACATCGACTTCTACGGGCTGCTGGCGCGCTTCGAGCCGAACGTCTACACCGGCGGCGACAACGCCATCTTCTGGGGACCGATGGCCTGGACGGTGATCTACGGCCTGACGTTCGCCACCTTCCTCACGCTCGTGATCGTGCCCGTGATGTACCTGTTGGCCGACAAGCTGACGCAAAAGACCCAGCGCGCGGCCGAGAAGGTCGGGTAGTCAGGGCATTAAGACGCAACGTAAACCGCCCCACGGACCGAGGTCCGTGGGGCGGTTTACGTTGCGTTGGGCAAGAGGGCTGATCCGGCAGGTGAAGAGTTGCGGCCGCGCCCGACCCACCCGGCGGCGGATGCGTACTCAAAAGAAACCCCTCCCCCCATGCAATACCGCATCAAAGAACGGTTCTGGTCGCTCGGCGACAACTTTTACATCGAGAACGAGGCCGGCGAGCGCGCCTACCGCGTCAAGGGCAAGGTCTTCTCGTGGGGCGATAAGCTCTCGTTTCAGGACGCTCACGGCGAGGAGCTGGCCTTTATCAGCCAGAAGCTAATCTCGCTGCGGCCGAAGTACACCATCTCGCGCGGCGGTGAGACCTTCGCCGAGGTCACGAAGGAGTTCACCTGGCTGCGCCGCAAGTTCACGCTCGACGTGCCCGGCCCGAACGACTACACCATCACCGGGTCGTTCTGGGAGCACGAGTTCGAGTTTGTCCGCTCCGGCCAGACGGTGGCTACCGTCAGCAAACGCCTCGTCAGCCTGCGCGACTCGTACGGCGTCAAGATCGCCCCCGGCGAGGACGAGGTGGCCATCCTCTGCACCTGCATCGTGATCGACCAGGTGCTGCACGACGACAAAGACTGAGGCGACGCGGCCCGGCGGCCGCCGACGGAACAAAAACGCGCCGGCCTCCGTGGGGAGACCGGCGCGACGGTGGTGAAAGAGTGAGGGCAGGCGGCTACGCGGTGGCGTAGCGGGTGTCGTCGAGCTTCTTTTCGGCGCGGGACGCTCCCATGGCCATGCCGTAGACCACCAGCCCGAAGCCGATCTTGTTGACGGCGTCGCCGACGTTGTAGAGCAGGTCCATCGTGGTCAGCGGCACCACGCCCGCCAGCAGGTTACCCGGCATGGCCATGTAACCGATGGGGTAGATGGCCCAGCCGACCAGCACGAAGTTGCGGAGGTACTTGATGGACTGCGCCAGGCGCGGGTCGCCCGACGATTGTGCCAGCTTCGCCACTGAGCCGGCCGTGGCTTCGTAGACGATGCCCGCCCAGCCCAGCGAGGAGATTACGCCCCAGAGAATCGTGTTGCCCGGGTCGATGGCTTCGCCGATGTAGCCGGTCACGAGCATGAATACCGAGTAGGCGATCAGTCGCCACATCAGGCCGAGTTTCGCGCCGTAGGGCCGCAGCAGCAGGTAAAACTCTACGCACATCAGCGGCACGGTCAGCGTCCAGTCGATGTACCGAAACTGCGTCGGCGAAGGGTTCTGGTACCCCTCCATGCCTTGAGCCAGTTCGTTGTCGAAGTTGAACTGGAGCGCGCCCAGGTAGAGGTCGCGCATGTAGTAGTAGTGCACGGCGGCGATGAACGTGATCAGCCCCGACACGAGCAGGGAGGTCTTCCACTTGCCGCTCACGTTGCTGCGCTCGAAGAAGAAAAAGACCGATGCCGCCAACATGGCCATGAAGCCGATGAAGAACGTGAATCCGACCACGTCGCCCGCGCGGAGGGTGGCTACTGCAGGAATAATGTAAGTAAACATGATTGTGAAGGTTGTTGTACG
>JBARYS010000200.1:0-1728 GCA_049648155.1 Catalinimonas sp.
CTCAACCTTTTCAACTTCGACCGCCTCGAAGACCTGTTTAAGGGCGAGCGGTAGCCGGGCTGCGGCTACGTGCGGCGGATCACGTCGAGCAACCGCCGTACGCGCCGCAACTCGCCCCGCCGCAGGCGGTTGCCCAACGCCGGAATGAATCTGAGGTAGACCGTGGGCAGCGGTTGCGGGGAAAGAGCCGCCGGGTGATCAGAACGCGGTTGCGGAGAACGCAGTAGTCGGCCGGCAGGCTCGCAGACACGGGGCGAATGGAGTGTTGAGGGTGGTTGGCGGCAAACGTACGACACACCACACCGCTGCGGCCCGCGCACAAGAGAGCCCCGGCGCCGCTCGGGGGCGTCGCCGGGGCTTCCAAAGAGGGGCCGACAAGCGATTACTTCTTCACGAGCCGTTTCCAGGTGTCCTCGCGGCCGAAGAGCGAGACGCCGATGTAGCCCTTGCCGTAGAGCAAATTTGGGTTCTTACGGTCGATCTCAGCCTTAAAGCTGTAGTCCGAGCCGCTCTTAGGGTCGTAGATGTTGCCCTCGTCCCAGATCAGATCGCGCTTGTCGCCGACAAACTCCAGCTCCTTCATGTTGACCATCCCGCGCAGCGGCTCCTTGCGCTTCGACGCGTCGGGGTTGTTGATGTCGGTGCGCGGTTTGCCTTTGTCGTCGTTCGGCTCTTTTAGCCAGACGATCTGGCCGTAGTACTTCTCGGGGTCCTCGCCTTTCGAGGATTTGCCCTTATAGATGCGAATCACCGAGCGGCCGTCGCTCGGCTGCCAGTCGCCAACGATCAGGTCGGCCGGTGCGGTCTGGGCTTGCCCATCGGTGGTGAGCATCAGCCCACCGACGAAGAGAAGGGCGCTGAAAAGTTTGAGGTAACGATGCATTTTAATGGTGGTTTGGTGTGTGATAATCTACGGGCTGACCAGCGCCAGACCCACGCGGAAGTAGAGCGGTACGCCGATGTTGTTCTCTAGTAGCGCCTCGGTGGCATCTGGGTTGGCGTCCAGGTCAAAACGATAAGCCGCCCGCACGCCCGCCTGGAGGTCCAGCCAGACGAAGTCGGTAAGCGACCGCCGGAACTGCACCCGTCCCCGGATTTCCGACTTGCGCAGCTCCAGCTCGTTGTCGGGCGGAAACAGCTCACCGGCGAAGGGCGCGTCGCCGGAAGTTTGCAGTGCGTAGGTCTGTCCTTCGAGCTCATAGCCGATGAGTAGCAAAGACTTTACCGAAAAATTGTAGCGCAGGTGCCCCCGGGCGGGCAGCAGCAGTTCGGTGCCCCAGCGCTCGTTGAACGTGTGGTTGTAGAGCAGGATGGGGATGTGCAGCAGCCGGCCGCCCCGGTACGTGCGCGTGGCTCCCACGGCCAGGTTGGTGCGGTCCGAGAGCTTCCAGCCGAACAGCGCCGACGCCGAGTAGCGCAGGTTGGAGAAGTCGGGTTCGAGGTCGTCGAAGTTGTAGTTGCCGTTCAGCGAAGGCTCCAGTTGAAAGAGCAGAAAGTGGCGTTCGTTCAGCGGCTTGAAGGCCAGCGCCCCCACGGCGATGCTCCGCAGCGGGTGCTCGGCCAGGCTCTGGGCCAGCGCCTGCTCGGGGGCGGGGGCGGTGCTGAAGACCGTCGGCGAGGTGTAGCGGCTCTCCCAATAGTTCGCGTAGAGGTTGACGATCAGGCTGCTCTTCGAGATGACGGGGTAGTTCGTCTCGATGCGTAGGCCGTGGTTGATGCCCATCGGCG
>JBARYS010000201.1:0-2796 GCA_049648155.1 Catalinimonas sp.
GATGATCAGCGCCACGCCCGCCGCCACGAGCATCCCTTCCAGGACGCGCGCCTCGTCGAGGCCGTGCACCTCTTGCAGCGTGGTGAGCACGCCCGGCAGGATGCCCGACGCGCCCGCCGTAGGGGCAGCTACCACCCGCCCCATGCAAGAGTTGACCTCTTTGGCGGCCACCGCCCGCGCCACCAGCCGCTGAAACTCGGGTGAGAGAACCGTGACGGATGAGCGGAAGATGCGCTGCCCGCCGCCGTCGACCATTCCTGAGCGCGACCGCATGGTCTCGCGCAGACCCGTCTCGACGGCCTCTTGCATCACTTGGTAGGCGGCCCGCAGCCCGGCGCGCACTTCGGTTTCGGTGCGCCCCTTCTGCTCGGCTTCGTAGGTCAGCACCGGCCGGTAGAGGGGTTCGCCCGTGTCGGCGCAGTGCTGTCGCCAGCTCGCAAAGTCTTTAAAAAGCAAACTCATGGGTGGTGGTTTGGGTAGTAGACAAAACTACGGGGTTGCACACGTTATCATTCTTTCAACCTGCCGACTCTCCTCAAGCCTATGCTTTCATCTTCACGCTACCGGTTTGCTTTTACCTCGTCCTTGGTGCTTCTGCTGGGTCTCTTCGCCGCGCCGCAGGCTCACGCGCAGGTCGACGATTACTACGACCGGGAAGCGCCCTCACCCGAGATTACCCCCGCCCCGCGTGCGCCTACTCCCTTACCTTTCAGCCCGTTCTTCGGCGTGCGGGGCGGGGTGACCGTTACCACGCTGGTCGACCCGAACGAGGGCACGCTCTCGGTGCCGCTCACTTACCTCACCCGGACGGGGGGCACGGCCTCGCTGGTCGTTGGGGCGGCCCTTAAGAGCGGGCTGCGCGTGCAGATCGAGCCGGGGCTGACCAACAAGCGGAGTGGTCTGGAGTTCGAGAGCCCGTCTTCGTCCGACACGATCTACGAACTGGTCTACGACCTTGAATACTTCTCGCTGCCGATCCTGGTGAGCTTTCCGTTGGCACTGACCTCGCGCCCAAACGCCCCCGCCTTCTTGCTGGGGGCCGGCCTCCACGTGGGGGTGCTGCTGTCGGGCCGCGAGCGGGTGCGCGTCTTGTCCGACCCAGACCTGACTTACGTAAGCGCCGCCACCGAAGATTTTCTGCCGGTCGAGCTGGGTGTGATGGGAAATTTCGGCCTGATGATTCCACGGCCCGGCCGCCGGGCGGACGTGCTCATTGCGTACCGACTGCACCAGGGCTTGAGCAACGTCAACGGGGGCGTCTTCGTGGTCAGCGGCCCGAATGGCCCCGTCGACTACGAGCTGTTTCAGTTCACCCAGTCGATCACGGCGGGCGTGGTCTTTAACTTACGTTAGGCCCGCGCGGCGAGATATCTGCGGTACGTGGAGAACCAAATGCCGGTACCTACAGTAAGATAGACTGTTAAGCAGAAAGAGTACTTCGTTCTGTACGAGTGCCTTTGTTACAAGCAATTGCGTCTGCTGTTATCCACAAGATTCTCTCTATGAAATCATACATACTCACCGCCCTGTTCGCTCTTTCGGCGATGGCAGCCACGGCGGCACCGCCGGAAACCGTTCGCTTGGAAGCCTATCCGAATCCCTTCTCTTCTTCGCTGCAACTCACCATCACCCCCGGCCAACAACCCGTTCGTTCCTTTCACCTATACGACCTAATCGGCAAGGAGGTCATCTACCTCGACCTGACGCGTACGGAGGGGAGCATCCACCGGCGGATCGACGTCTCAAACCTGCCGCCCGGTGTCTACGTGGCGCACGTGGAGACCTTCTCCGGCGAGCGCGTTCGTCAGAAGGTGGTCAAGAAGAGTTAGGTAGACGTAGACCTCACCTGACGCCGCCCTAGATTCGCACCCCGACGTTGAAGCCGGTCCACATCCGCAGCGTACCCGACCGAAACCGGCGCGTGTGGTGGCTGTAGGGGGCCAGGCCGGTGCCGTAGGTGTCGGCACGGTCGGGGTCTTCAACCTGCGAGACGTACACGTTAAACGTGGGGCCGAAGTAGAGTGCCGTGCGCCGTGCGGGCTCGCCGTTGCCCAGCCGCACTCCGGTGATGATCCGGAGCTGCGTCAGGCTGTTCAGGCGGGTGACCCACTCGCTCCCTTCGTTCAGATGGTAGGAGATCACGTCTAGGTTCATCACGAACCGTCCGGCGATCGGCAGCTCGGAACCGACGCCGTAGCCGAAGCCCCAGGCCGGGTCTTCCGTCCCGTCTACGTACGCCTGCGTCCCGAAGGCGAAGATGTTGTAAAAATGGGGCACGCCCGTTTTAAAGGCAATGTTGCCGTGGAGCGTCTCGCCCCCCCACAGTTCGAGGCGATGGTAGCCGTGCCGCACGATGCTGAGCAGGCCGATGGGTACGCCGGTGATCGAGTCGCAAACGTTGACCACACCGATCTGCGCGCCCCACACGCGGCGGGCCACGTTCATGAAGCCCGCCACCTGTGCACCCCGCACGTCGCCGTCGGCCACGTTCATGAAGCCCGCCACCTGGCCGCCCCGCACGTCCTGCGCCAGATTGATGAAGCCGCCGGCCTGGCCGCCCCGCACGCTGCCGTCGTTGATGTTGATGAAGCCGGCCGCTTGAAAGCCGTTGACCTTGCCGGACGTGATGTTGGTGAAGCCGGCCGCCTGGATGGCGTTCACGTCGCCGGCGCTGACGTTGACGAAGCCTGCCGCCTGGATACCCTGCGTACGGCCCCCGACGATGTTGACGAAGCCCGCCGCCTGCAACCACCGCACATCTTGATCGACGATGTTGGCGAAGCCCGCCACCTGTAC
>JBARYS010000202.1:0-1624 GCA_049648155.1 Catalinimonas sp.
TCGTAGCGCACCTCCCGCGCCGACGTTGCCCGAGCGAACGGCAGCACCGATTGCCGGGCGAACGGCGCGGCAGATGTGCCCCCGACGTCGATATCGAGAAGCACCACGCGGTTGTAAGAGGCCACGAGTAAGTAGTCATTCAGCCAGAGGGCATTCTTGACCGCACCCAGCGAAAACCACGACTCGACGTTGCCCCCCCGCAAGCGGAGCGCGCGGTTACCGAACACGTACGCGCCCAGCCCCAGGTCGTAGGGGCGCGCGTCGAGCTTGCGGTGGACGAACGTGACCTCGGCACGCTCCCCCTCGTGCAGGCGGGAGAGCGTGCCGTCCTTCTGACCCACGTACAGGTCTCCGCCGTACGGGTGAATGAGCTGCACCGAGTTGTGCGACAGCGGCCCACGCGTGTCGAACAGCCGCACGGCGGGGTTGCGGACCAGGTAGAGACCGTTGTCGATGGTGCTGACCCAGTAGTAACCATTGTCGTCTACGAGCACGTCGGAGACGTTCTCGCTCCGAAACCAGTGGTGGCGCGTGGGCTGCTCCAGCCCTTCCGGGTAGTAGTAGAGTCCGGCGCTGGTCGCCACGAGGGCCTTTTTCCCGTCGAAGGCGATCTGCCGCACCTGCCCCCGGACGACGGTCAGCACCGCCGTCGTGTCGATAACAGGATGATCTGTAAGGGTATCGATCGCCGAGCGGTCGATTGCAAACAGGTCGTCGGCTTGGTAGACGCGCCTACTACTCTTAAAGTAGCTGCGGGGCGGCATCGACACGCGTGGGGTGGGCTGTGGCAAGGGCCGGAGTTCGAACGCGTGCGTCAGTAGGCCGTTGGTCTGCTCGGAGCCGCCGTACAGGAAACCCTCCGGTGTCTCCGCACCGATTATCAGCTTCGACGGCAACACTTCCGTACGCCCGGCCTGCAGACGCGGCGCCTGCCGGCGGTATCGCATGGTGGCGGTGTTGACCCGGACGATGTCCCGGTCGGTCACAATGAACAGTTCACCCGCCGCCGTCATGAACAGTTCGGGGAAGTTCGACACCTGGTCCGACACGTCGAGGTAGAGCTTCAGCGAGTCGCCCGCCACGTAGCCCACCTGCCCGGCGAAGTTGGCGCACCAGATGCGCCCCTGGGGGTCTTCGTGCAGAAACGAGACGGCTAGGCCCATCGCCGGCTCGGCTCGCATCGGCACGAACCGGTTGCCGTCGTAGCGCAGCAGGCCATCGTCGGTGGCGAGCCAGAGGTAGCCGCGCGTCCCGTCCTGGTGCAGGTCGTAGATCTCGGTGGGCGGCAGTCCCTCTTCCACATAAAAGTTCTGCGCACACGGCTCCTGCGCGTAGCCGGTTCCGCCCGGCGCGCAGATCAGCACCACCGCCAGCAGACCCGGCCATCTCCCAACGGACCGACGAAAAGAGGAAAAGAAGCACATCGGCTAAAAGTACGTGCCTCGCGCCGACCGCCCCCGCCCGTCGTCTGCCGTGGGACACCTCACGCCATCACCATCCGAAAGCCCACACCGTGCACGTTCTCGATCCGTACGTCCGGACAGGGACGCAGGTACTTCCGCAGCCGCGAGATGAATACGTCCAGGCTCCGGCCGGTGAAGTAGTCGTCGTCACCCCACACCTC
>JBARYS010000203.1:0-5253 GCA_049648155.1 Catalinimonas sp.
CGTCAGCGCGGTGGGGCGGTCGGTGGGCGACCTGCGTCGGTCGGTGCGCACGGACGAAGGGCGCCTCCACCCACCCGGCACCAACCCGGCCACGGTGGGCGAAGTGCGCTGCCGGCTGGTGGGCTTCAACGGCTGGCCAACCTTTTTGGAGCGCGACCTGCTGGAGATCACCCTGCCCCGCGACGACGGCGGCGGCTGGCTCGGAGATTTTGGGGACTTGCTGCGCACGGACTGGGTGCGTGTGGCCGACCGCCCCGGCATGGTCACGCCGCGCGTGGTGAGCATGATCATCAACGAGGCGTACTTCACGTTGCAAGAGGGCACGGCGAGCCGCGAGGACATCGACGTGAGTATGCGGCTGGGCACCAACTACCCCCACGGGCCCTTTGCCTGGGCGGAGTTGATCGGGCTGCGGCGCGTGCACGACCTGCTGGAAGCCCTCTGGCACGACACGCACGACGGGCGCTACCGGATTGCGCCGCTGCTGAAGGACGAGCTCTAAGGGCGAGGGCAAAAAAATTGGGTGATCTCGGGTTTACCTTTCTACTATCGTTGCATAAACCCCCAAATGCGCTGAGCGTACGCTCTTTCAGCACCATCCATCCACATTAAATTGTTCAACACTATGTCTCTTTCATTACGGAGCTTTTTTCGGGCCGCCGCCCTGCTGTCGGCCTTCCTCTTGCTCACCGTCAGTTGTAAAACGAAAGACGAAAAAGCCAGCCTGAGTGACATCGCTGGTGACTGGGTGATGACCAGCGGCGACAACGTAGACGAGATCGGTATGCGGCTGACCGTAAACGGCAACACCGGAACGATCACCAACGAGGCCAATAGCCCACTGCTCTCGACGGGCGACGTACGGTGGCTCAACGTCTCTCCCGAGACGGACAAGACCTTTACGTATGAGGAGCTGGCCTTCGACGGCAACTACTACGACGCCACGCTGACCATCGTCAACGACAGCACGTTGCGCGTAAGTGTCGACGACCTGACATCCGGCGGCAACCAGACTTGGATGCGTAATATGGTCGGCCCCATCAACGCGGTGGAGCTTGCTTGTGATGCTTTCACGTCGAACATAGTGCTCGAAAACGGCCCTTCGCCGGTCGACTATATTATCTCTTGTTCCATGACCGCCTCGGCGCAGGTAACGGTCGAGGCCGGCACGGTTATCCACTTCAAAGAGAATTCTGCCATCGATGTAACCAGCTCCGGTTCGTTCAGGGCCGTCGGCTCGGCTACGGCCCCCATCGTCTTCCGGGGTACGGAAAATACCGAGGGCTGGTGGCGCGGCATCTACTTCGCTTCGCCTTCAAACAACAACCAACTGGAGCACGTCACGATCCAGGACGCCGGTTCCGAACGGGTGCGCTGCTGCGACGAGCCGGCCACCCTGTACCAGGCGAGCGGTAAGCTCTCGCTGAAGAACGTGACGTTGCGCAACGGCGACGGCAACGGCATCAACGCACGGCCCGGCGGTGAGTTTACCGCCTACGAGAACGTACGCATCACCACGCACGACGAGTACCCGCTTATTCTGCCGGTTTCGCGCCTGAGCGAGATCGACGGCACCGACTCGGACTACAGCGGCAACGAAGAGGACTTCTTCTTCATATCGGGTAACATCAGCGACGATGTCGTTCTGCCCAAGATCAACATTCCTTACCTCATGAGCGGTATTGTCGGCATAGGCGCGGGCCTGACCATTGAGGCCGGTGCGGAGATCGCCATGGTTACGAACGCGGGCATCCGGGTAGACAGCGACGGCTCGCTGTCGATCGAAGGCACGAGCGACGACCCGGTCGTGATTCGCGGCGCAGAGGCTACCAGCGGCTACTGGCGCGGCATCTACCTCAACTCGAACAGCGGCCGCAACCGTATCAACTACGCCCGCATCTCCGACGCCGGTTCCGACCGGGTAGCTTGTTGCGATGCGGCCGCGACCCTTTACCTTAGTTCCGGCCGCGCCACGGTGACCAACTCTACATTCAGCAACGGCAAGAGCTTCGGCATCACGGCGACCCGTGAGTTTGAGTTCGTTGAGTACGCAAACAACACGGTGACGACCCACGACGAATATCCGTTAAACATCTCACTCGCGCGCGTCGACGAACTCGATGGCCTCGGCTCAAACTACGGCGGCAACGACAAAGACTTCATTAATGTGGTCGCCGCTACGCTGAATGACGAAGTCACCTGGCAGGAGACCGACGTTCCCTACCGGTTTACCGGCGTTGGCAACATCGAGGCCCGCATGGACTTTGACCCCGGTGTAGAGGTAGTTTTCAGCGTTAATGCAGGGATGGGGATCTACGGCACCGGCATCTTAAACGCGGTGGGTACGTCCGACAAAAAGATCATCTTCCGGGGTGAAGAGGACGAAGTGGGGCAGTGGAGGGGCCTGGATTTCAACAGTAACAGCGGCAACAACGAGCTTACCCACGTTAACATCAGCAACGCCGGGTCGGAGCGCGTGTTCTGCTGTAGCTCTCCTGCGGCCGTATTCGTCCGGGGCGGACGGTTGAAGATCACGCAAACGCGCATCGCTAAAACCAAAAACTGCGCTCTGCGCATCGGCAGCAGTGCCGATGTGGACCGCAGCGACCTTAGCTTCAGCGGTAACGACGACGATATCTGCGAATAGCTCAGCTCGACGGAGATTTATCCAGACCACGGGGCGGGGAGTGTCACTCCTCGCCCCGTGTGCTTTGGTGCCACCGGTACACGGCTTTGTTGTAAGTTGACCAGTTCTTCAAATTGTATTTTACTTTTAGTTTATCGGCTACTTGAAGCTCTTCTCTTGGAGTTGACACGAGATGATTCCCAGTAAATTGAAGATGTTAGCGATGAAGTCGTGAAACCGCCTATCATTATAATCATGACGCACATTAGTATTATTACGTTATTTGCGCAACAAGGCCCTTGCAAACCATTCTGCTCCATTACCATAAACTCAAGGCCAATCTGTTACAAAACGTGGCTCAACTGCACCATGGCCACCCGTCAAGATGGCAGCGCGCCCAGCGTCGTGCAGTACCTAGTCAAAGGGCAGCAGGTGTTCGTCGCGGGTGACTTGACCACCAGAGTCTATCAACGGCGGGACGGGCAGTCACTCGTCTCGCTCGACGTGCGTATCTCGGAGGTAGAGCTCGTCGGTTCGTCGAAGAAAGCCGAGAAGGGGCAATCACCGAAGAACGTGGAGACTACAACGCCCGTACCTGAAGCAGTCGCGGCGGGCGAAGGCGATAACGGTGACCTGCCGTTCTGATCAAGCAGATACGAAGCAGAGCATTAAGCGCAAAACAACCTTTTTCGTCATTGGCGATCGGCAACCACGCCCGGACACATCTTTCGGTGCCCCCGCGTACTTTTCCTCCGTTCTCCTAAAACGCCGACGAGGGCCGCGTCAGCGCGCCGGTCTCTCGTCCCGCCACGTGCCGCCCGTTGTCCAATCACGCTTCCCGATGTTCTCAAAAACGCTTCTGCCCACTCTTCTTCTGTTCGTGACGATTACCCTGCTGACACGGTGCAACCCGAGGGAGCGGGGTGAGTTCAAGATCGAACCTGCCGACTCGGTGCGGGTCAGCGGCACCGTGCTCTACCGCGAGCGCGTGGCGATGCCCCCGGCGGCCGTGGTATACGTAGAGCTGATCAACCCCGTTGAGATCGAGAACACCGCCGAGCCGCTGGCGTGGCAGAAGGTCACCTCGCCCGGCAACGTGCCGGTGCCCTTCGCGTTCGCGCTGCCCGTCACCGACGTCGACACGACGCAGACCTACGCGCTGCGCGCCCGCATCACCGACGGCGCGGACGTGACGCAGTGGACCACCACCGCGCCGGTGCCCGTACACTGGAACGACACCACCGACCACCCGGTCGTAGTGCTGCGGCAGGTACCCGGGCGGGCACGTCCCACCAGCCGTACCTACGACTGCAGTGGAATACGCTTCACCGTACGGCGCCAGGGCGAGCGGGTGCGCCTCTACCTTGGCGACCGGATGTTGACGTTGGAACCTACCGACTCGGCCGACCGCTACCGTGCCCCGGGCGAGAACGTCGCGCTCACCCTGCGCAGTGACTCCGCTCGGCTGCAACTGAGCGACCGGCACATCGGCCCCTGCCTGCCCGACCCGCAGTTGACGCCCTGGGCCGACGCGCGCATCCGGGGGGTGGCGTTTCGCGCCGTAGGGCAGGAGCCGGGGTGGACGATGGAGATCAAGGAAGATAGCCTCCTGTTCGTAGGCGACTACGGGGCTACCCACTACACGCTGGCCATCGACGAGCGAAGAGCAAACCGCGATGCCGCCCGCGTCACCTACCGCGCCTCAGGTGGAGAACACGAGTTACTCGCCGTGCTGACCGGACGTCCCTGCCGCGACAACATGACCGGCGTGTCGTACGGCACCACCGTCACCGTACGCATCGACGGGCGGGAGTTCAAAGGGTGTGGCCGCGAGTTGTAGTCACTATTTTAACGTCAAGCGCTAAATCCTTGACTACTTAAAAATAATACTCAACACTATTCATCGTGGATTCGCCCGCCGTCCGTTTTCCGCCGCCGCTGCTGTTCGTGCTCGGCTATGCCGCCGGGTGGGGGCTGCACCGCGCTGTTCCTTGGCCGCTCGCGTCGGGCGGGCGTACGCTGCTGGGCGTCACGCTCGCCGGGCTGCTCTTCGTGCTGAGCGGGGGGCTGGCGGGGTGGGCGATCTGGACCTTCCGGCGGGCACGAACGGCGGTGTTGCCGCACCACCCCGCCGCGCGGCTCGTCACCTGGGGGCCGTACGGCGTCAGCCGCAATCCGATGTACGTCGCGCTCGGGTTGCTCTACCTCAGCGCCGCACTCTGGCGCAATCTGACGTGGCCGTTACTGCTGCTGCCCCTCGTATTTTTGGCGCTCTGGTGGTGGGTGGTCCGCCGCGAGGAGCGGTACCTCGCCACGACCTTCGGCGGTGCTTACGAAGCCTACCGGCGGCGGGTGCGGCGGTGGCTGTGATACGTGCGTCGGGCGAAACACGGGATCGGACTTCGTAACTTTCCCTCCCCAACCCTCGCCCCCATGCGCCCCCTGCTCGCCGTACTCTTGCTGCTGACTGTGGCCGCCCCGCGTGCGCAGCGGCTCAACACCACGCGTCCCGACAGCTTGCGTCGCGCGGTTGAGACGTTTTCCGACAGCCCGGTGCGCGTGCGGATGCTCAATCAACTGGCCGCGCACTACCTGCCCTTCGCCCCCGACTCGGCCTACCGCTACGC
>JBARYS010000204.1:0-3123 GCA_049648155.1 Catalinimonas sp.
CCGCGAGCCCCCCACCACGCTGCCGCCCGCGCGTAGGGTCACGGCTTCCAACGTGGGCAGGGTCAGAAATACGCGCAGCCACGGCACCCCGTCGAAGCAGCGCCGCGAGCGGAGAATCAGGCGCTCACCCTCCACGTCGCACGCCAGCTCGCGGGCGACCGCTGGGGCTGCCTCGACGCGTACGCTGGGGCGGCTGCCTTGGGTCACAAATACGTCGGCGGGCACCTCGCTGACGAGGCGGCGAACGGATTGCAGCGCGACGTTGAATTCGTAAGACTCAGGTTGCGCCTGGTCGGTAGCAAGGCAGGGCTTAGGATCAGGGCCGCCGCAGGTGGCAAGCCCGAGCGTGGTGCACAACAGAAAAAGTAGTTGTCTTTTCATGCCCGCCGGTTATCGATCAAATGTAACGGATCGGGTGAGCATTCAGGCGCTTAGGTCCAGAGATCCCAAAATAAAATTCCGTTTGGGGTCGATAAAAACGAAACGGTGCCCCGCCCCCTCACGAAGAGAGGTCGGAACACCGCTTTGGTTTATCCGGTGGCGTGGTGCTTACGAAATGGCGAGCTGACCGTACTTAGCCCGCACGAACATGAACGCCCCGTAGGCCGCCAGCCCGATGGCTACCGCCGCCAGCAGGATGGTGCCGCCCGTGTTTTGCAAGAACTGGAACGCCTGCTCGGTACCACCCGCGTTGTTGGAGTTCGACTCGATGGCGGCACGAAGGAGGAAGTAACCGACGATGCCGAGCACGATGCCCCGCGCCAGGAAACCGATCTTGCCCATCATCTTCACCGAGCGCTGCACCTTCGCGCCTAGTTGCAGGCTCTTAATGCGCTTCATAAACTCGTCGCTGTAGGCGCGGTAGATCTGGTAGCCCCCCTTTGCCAAGATGGCCAGCGCCGCCGCGCCCACCAGCCACTGTCCGTACGACTTTTGCAACACCTTGGCCACGAGCGACTCACGACCGCCGCCGCCCGAACCACCCGAGCCACCCGTGATCAGCGTGATGGCGTAGATGGCCAGCGCCAGGTAAAGCACTCCGCTGATGAAGTAAGCGACGCGCATCAACATCCCCTTTCCGTCGGAGCCTTTGTTGTCGGGGTCTTTGATGGCCTGGATGAAGCGCCACATGACGTAGCCGAGCAGCCCGACAGCGATCAGGCCGAGCAGTACCTGCCCGAAGGGCTTGTCGAGAATCTCGCGGAACGCGCCCCCCTTACCGGTGACCTTCCCGCCCTCGCCGAAGGCGGCCATCGTGGTCAGGATGCCGACCAACAGGTAGACCCCCCCTTTGGCGGCTACACCGAAGCGTGCAAAGTTCTCGACCCATTTTTCGGTGTCTTTGGGTGTACTGATAGATGTATTCATGTGGGATAGGGAAAAGGGAGTAGATGGATGTGACGCCGCGTGGCAAGCAAAGACAACTGCACCACCCGGCACTCTACCCTACGCATCCGGCCACGTTCGGTTTGGTCGTCCCGCCGGTGCCGTGCCGTCGGCGGTGGTCGTCTTGTACGAAACATCAGACGTGGCGCTTTTCCACTTAAAACCTGAACCCTACAAGAGCGCTGATACGACGGTGTTGCAGCCTCTGTAGGGCTCAGATTGCAGGAGGATGGGCGCAAGTCTCGTCGAAGCAAGATCGCCCCGGGTGCACACAGAACTTAGCTTAGTGGGTCGGCGGCGTCAGAGGTCCGTCGTGGGATTCGTGGGGCGCAGCAGGTAGCTACGACGCTTGCCCGCCACGGTGACATTCACTAGGTTGGACTGGTCGTCGAAACGATCGGCCAGCACGGCGTTGCGCAGTTGCGTCACCTGCTCCGCAGCAGCCTCGAACTGAAAGTAGAGCCAGGTCACGTCCACGTCGTTCTCAGCCCCCAAAAAAGTGAGGGGTACGGGGACGCTCTCGGCATCGAAAAGCTGAAAGCGCGGCCGCAGGTACTCGCAGAGCAGTTCGGAAGCCGCGGTGAGTGGCTCCGGCACCTCGCCGCCCGCGTGCGCCCGCAGGTCGGTCAGCAGATCGTCGGTGAAGACCCGCAGCGACACCTCGTAGGTCCGGGCCTCGGCGTTGTAATGTACCTCGGCGAGGCTGGCGTGAAACTCGTGCGCGGCAAGTGGCCACACGGCGAGCAGGGCAGTGATGACGAAGAGCAGAGGGTGACGCATACCTTTCAACCGCACGACGGACGGGGGCGTTCGAGCTTCCTTAAAAGCGGAACAGCGGCCGGTACGGGTTGTGCCCGCCCCAGGGGATCGACAGCAGGATGATGGCCAGGGCGACGACGAAAAACCAGAAGGCACGGCGGTGCTTCAGCAGGTCGCTCGACGCCCGCTTCGAACGGATACGGCCCACCTGCGCGACGACCGCCGCCAGCAGCATACTCGTGAGGTGTTCTACGCCCCAGAAGCGCAGCTCGCGGTCTTTCATTGCGGCTCCCATGTCGGCAAGTGCCTGCTGCGCGTACGGGCTCCAGACGAAGTAGAGCAGCAGACCGATCACCACCTGCAAGTGCAGCATGGCGATGAAGAAGACGGCAGCGGTGTTGTCGGCCTTGAGGTAGGTGCGGCGCTGCTGCCAGCCGGTGTAATTCTTTACGATGGCCCAGACAGCACCGATCAGCACCAGCCAGCGGCCCCAAGAGTGTAGGTAGAGTAGGATTTCGTACATGCGCCGGAGGGCAGAAATGAGTCGTGGAGGAACGGCTCCAAAGCTAAACAAGGCGGACCGAACCACCACCGCCCGTGCACACGCTAAGCGTTCGGGGCGGGCGGGGCGGCACTCTCCTCTCCTTCGCCCAGCAGGTCGTCGATCTCTTCGCCCACCGTGCGCAGGCGCGTCCGGCAGAAGTCGATCAGCTCGCGTGCCCGGCGCACTTTACCCAGCAGCTCTTCGACGTCGGTTTTGTCCGCTTCGAGAGATTCCAGCAGTTCGTCCAGCTCCTCACGAGCCGCTTTAAGGGAGGTCGGTGTCACGGTCAATTTGTTCAAGGGTACTGCGTAAGGTGCCGTCGGCCAGCCAGGTACGCAGGGTCTGGCCTTCGTGCAGGGCGGCGGTCGTAGTGACGCGGCGGCCGGCCTCGTCGGTAGTCAGCGTGTAGCCCCGCCGCCAGAGGTACCGAGGGT
>JBARYS010000205.1:0-1784 GCA_049648155.1 Catalinimonas sp.
ACCCAGGCTTCGAGAGTTGCGCGGTTGGCGGCACTCTCGGGCACCGACACCATCAGCAGTTGCCCGAGCCGCTGCCGGGGCGTGAGCGTCTGGAACTGCGCCTCGACCCAAGCCCGCTCGCCGGGCGGCGAGCCGGCGGCGGTGCCGACCAGGGGGAGGCAGAGCCAAAGCAGCGGCACCCACCACCGGCGCGGGGTACAAACTTTTTGGAAAAGGGGGGCGTTGGATTTTAACGCTTTCAACCGGCGGAATTTTTAAAGCAACGAACCATGGGTTTTCTTTCTTTCATGAAGACCACGAAGCACAAAAACTTCGTTTACGAGCCGCGCTACTACGACCCGGTGGCCGAAGAGCTTCAGCAGCGCACCGACGAGATCCGGCGCGAACTGGAGGCCCAGCGCCGCACCTCGCTGCAAGACGATAGCCTCGGCCACGCCACGCGTATCTCGCGCGGCTTCTCGCGGCAGCGGCAGTCACGTCGGCAAACTTCGTTCCTGCAGGTGTTTTTGATCTTCATCATCTGCGCTTTTCTGGTGGCCTACTACGAGTACGCCAACTGGGCGGTACTGGTACCGGCGGCGGCCGTGCCGATCTACCTGCTCGCCCGGAAGTACGACCTTTTCGAGTCCTGAATGTCCACCGCCCCTGTGGGCAACTTTTTCGACTGACGGGCTTCCACTTGTGTATTTTGCAGGTTTAAGTACGGCCGAACGTCGGCCCGTGGCTCTCTTCTGATGCTCCTTCGCGGGGGCGTGTAATCTCCTCTGTTCGTGGCTGCATCCGACCTCATTCAACTGCTGCCCGACGCCATCGCCAACCAAATTGCCGCCGGCGAGGTGGTGCAACGCCCGGCGTCGGTCGTGAAAGAACTCCTCGAAAACGCACTCGACGCCGACGGCACGTCCGTCCAACTGATCGTCAAGGAGGCGGGGCGCTCGTTGGTGCGCGTGGTTGACGACGGCGCAGGTATGTCGGCCACCGACGCGCGCCTCTGCTTCGAGCGGCACGCGACCTCTAAGATTCGCACCACCGACGACCTGTTCGCCATCCGTACGATGGGCTTCCGGGGCGAGGCCATGGCGTCGATTGCCGCCGTCTCGCAGGTCGAAATGCTCACGCGCCGCGCGCAGGACGAGCTCGGCACCCGCGTCTGCATCGAAGGCTCGGACGTGAAGAAGCAAGAACCCGCCGCCGCCCCGGTGGGCACGTCGGTCGCCGTAAAGAACCTGTTTTTCAACGTTCCCGCCCGACGTAAATTTCTGAAATCCAACTCGGTAGAGTTACGGCACGTGCTCGACGAATTTACGCGCGTAGCCCTGGCCCGGCCCGACGTGGCCTTCTCGCTGCACCAGAACGACCTCGAAGTGTTCAACCTAGCGGCGGGCAAGCTGAGCCAGCGTATCGTGGCGCTGTTCGGGCAGAACTACCGGGGGCAACTCGCCGCCTGCCAAGAGGAGACGCCGCTGGTGCAGATTAGCGGCTACGTGGGGCGGCCCGAGCAAGCCCGGCGCACGCGCGGCGAACAGTTCTTCTTCGTCAACAAACGGTACGTGCGGCACAGCTACCTGCACCACGCCGTGATGGAAGCCTACGAGGAGTTGTTGCCCGACGGCACCTACCCGTTCTACGTGCTCTTTCTCGACATGGACCCGGGGCACATCGACATCAACGTCCACCCCACCAAGACCGAGATCAAGTTTGAGGACGAGCGCAGCGTCCACGCCATCGTTCAGGCGGCCGTGAAGCGCTCTCTAGGGATGTACAGCCTCGCACCTTCGCTCAGC
>JBARYS010000206.1:0-2526 GCA_049648155.1 Catalinimonas sp.
CTACGTTTTTCGCCTTAGCCGGAACAAAGTTTCCTCACGGGGCAGCCTCCCGCTTTCGCTCGTTCGCGACCTACCGATCACGTATAAAGACGTCGTATCGGCCCGGAGCGCCGGTTTATTGGATTAAAAGCCTTTTAGCAGCGCGTATTTATGGGTAAGATCATCGCGGTGGCGAATCAAAAAGGGGGCGTAGGTAAGACCACCACCGCCATCAACCTGGCGGCGTCTCTGGCAGCACTGGAGTTCGGCACGCTCATCGTCGATGCCGACCCGCAGGCAAACACCACTTCGGGGCTTGGGTTTAACCCTAAGAACATCGAGAACAGCATCTACGAATGCATGGTCGACGGCCTGGAGGCGCGCGACATGATTCTGGAGTCGGACGTGAAGTACCTTGACCTGCTTCCCTCGCACATCGACCTGGTGGGCGCGGAGGTGGAGATGATCAACCTGCAAAACCGCGAGGAGAAGATGAAGGAGGCACTCTCGACGGTGCACCACGAATACGACTTCGTGATCATCGACTGCTCGCCGTCTCTGGGTCTGATCACGGTGAACGCGCTGACGGCGGCCGCCTCGGTCATCATCCCGGTGCAGTGTGAGTACTTCGCGCTCGAAGGGCTAGGCAAGCTCCTGAACACGATCAAGATCATTCAGTCGCGCCTGAACCGGGACCTGGAGATCGAGGGCATTCTGCTGACGATGTACGACACGCGCCTGCGCCTCTCGAATCAGGTGGTCGAGGAGGTCCGGATGCACTTTCAAAGCTTGGTATTCGAGACGATCATTCCGCGTAACATTCGACTGAGCGAGTCGCCCAGCTTCGGTGTGCCGGCCATCGCTCACGACGCCGACAGCAAGGGATCGATCAGCTACGTTAACCTGGCCCGTGAGATTCTGGACAAGAACGGCATCGACATTACTAAAATCTAACCAGCGCCCGTGAATACCGATAAAAAGACTCTGAGGAAACGCAATGCCCTGGGCCGGGGGTTAGGTGCGCTGCTGGACGACACCCCACGCGAAGACGGGCAGGAGGGCGGCCGGCTGACGGCGGCCAACCTGATGCGCGAAATTCCCGTCGAGCTGATTGAGACCAATCCCTACCAGCCGCGTACGCACTTCGACCCGGAGTCGCTCGAAGAGCTGGCCGAGTCGATCCGCCGGCAGGGGCTGATTCAGCCCATCACGGTGCGCCAACTGAGCCGCAACCAGTACCAGTTGATTTCGGGCGAACGGCGGCTACAGGCCTCGCAACTGGCGGGGCTGGAGGCGTTGCCCGCCTACATACGCACTGCCGACGACACGCAGATGCTGGAGATGGCGCTGATCGAGAACATTCAGCGCGAAAACCTAAACGCCCTCGAAATTGCCCACAGCTACCAGCGGCTGATCTCGGAGTGCGAACTGAAGCAGGAAGAGCTCGGCGAGCGGGTGGGGAAGAAGCGTTCGACGGTGAACAACTACCTGCGCCTGTTGAAGCTGCCCGCCGATGTGCAGGCGGCCATTCGCGACGGTAAACTTTCGATGGGCCACGCGCGCGCCATCGTCAACGTGGACAACATCGACACGCAGCTGATGCTGTTCAAGCGCATTGTCGACGAAGATCTCTCGGTGCGAAAGGTCGAGGAGTTGGTGCGTGACCTGTCGACGGGCGGGGCGAAGCGCGAGAAGCGCGAAACCGCGCCGCTGGCCCCCGCCATTCAGGATGTGCAAAACCGGTTAGTGACACACTTCGGGACGAAGGTGGTCGTTCGTACGAACGACAAGAGCCGTGGTGAAATCAAGATTCCGTTCGTGTCCGAAGACGACCTCAACCGCATCCTGGAGCTACTGAAGCTTTAGGCATTGTAGGCGTTGCGCCACCACAATTTGACCATTGAGGCTCGTCTTCTTGACTCCGGCCGGCGTTGCAAAGACTGGCCGAGGCGCTGCCTCGCCGGCCGCGCCTCGCCGGCCGCGCCTCGCCCGAAGCCAAGATTACTGCGCCTGAATCGATCAACTTATAATGCGCAATGCCTTAGCCCCGATGTCGCGCCGATGCGCGTGCCTCTTCCTTTTTTTAGTGCTTTGCGCCGTTCGGGTGCAGGCGCAGGAGGATACGACGCTGCTCGGGGGGATCGACCTGGAGAACGTGCCGTTGGTCGAGACCGACGACGCTCGCTCGCCGCGCCGCGCGGCTCTGCTGTCTACCGCTTTTCCGGGCGGAGGGCAGATTTACAACCGGCAGTACTGGAAGTTGCCCATCGTGTGGGGTGGGTTCGCGGGGGCGGGCTACGCCATCTTCTTCAACACGCAGCAGTACAACCGCTATTTGGACGCCTACCGCCTCCGCACAGACGGCAACCCCAACACCATCGACGAGTTCGACGGCACCGCTAACCCCGACGTGGTCAGGGGCTTTACGGTCGAGCAGCTCGAACGCATCCAAGACGTTTTTCGCCGCAACCGAGACCTGTCGATCATCCTGACGACGTTGGGGTACGTGCTCCAGATTGCCGACGCGTACGCCATTGCGCACCTGGC
>JBARYS010000207.1:0-3825 GCA_049648155.1 Catalinimonas sp.
CCCTTGAGGTCGGCGGCGTTCGAGGGGTAACACACCTTGATGCCGCGCACATTGAGCAGCGTCGACTCCACGCTGCCCGAATGGTAGGGGCCGCCGCCGCCGTACGCGCCCACCGGCACGCGGATCAGCGACCGCACCGGAAACTGCCCGCGCGACAGGTAGCACGACTTCGACAGCTCGGATACCAGTTGGTTCATGCCGGGCCAGAGGTAGTCGGCGAACTGCACCTCGACGATGGGCAGCGCCCCTACGGCCGACATCCCCGCCGTCGAGCCGATGATGTACGCCTCCTGGATGGGCGTGTTAAACACCCGCGCCTCGCCGTGGCGCTCGGCCAGCAGCGCCGCCTCGCGAAACACCCCACCGAGCCGCCCGCCCACGTCTTGCCCGTAGAGGAGCGCCTCGGGGTGCTCTTTCAGGATCGTATCGACGGCGTGCAGGGCGGCGTCGACCATCGTGACGCGCTCGGCCCCGGTGGGTGTTCGGTCGCCCCGCTCCTCCGTGACGGGTGTCGGCGCGAAAACGTGCTCAGCGACGGTGCTCACGTCCGGATCGGGGGCGTTCAGGGCGCGTTCGTAGTCGGCCGCGACGGTCTCGCTCACCTCTGCTTCCAGCGTCTCTATCTCGTCTTGGGTCATGGCTCCTTCGCCCAGCAGAAAGTCGCGCAGGCGCGCCACGGGGTCGTCGACCTGCAGGCGTTCCAGCTCGGCGGGGTCGCGGTAAAAGTCCTTGCGAACCCCCGAAGTGTGGTGGTGAAGCAGCGCGCAGTTCGCGTGCAGCAGGTAGGGCGCGCGGTGGGTCCGCACGTGGTCGACGGCGCGGTGCATCGCCTCCCAAACGGTGACGAAGTCGCGGCCGTCGCAGGTGGCGCGCTTCAGCCCTTTGAATCCGGCGGCAAACTCAAAGGCATTCTGCGCGCGCATCTCCGCGCCGGTCGCCGAGATGCCCCAGTCGTTGTCTTGCACCAGGTAGAGCACCGGCAACTGCTTCAGCACGGCCATCTGCAGCGCCTCGGCCACCTCGCCCTCGGTCATGGCCCCGTCGCCGATCGAGCAGAGCACCAGCGGGCGCACGTCGCCCTTCGATATCCCCTGCCCTTCCAGGTAGGCCAGCCCGTGGGCCGCGCCGGTGGCCGGAATCGCCTGCATGCCCGTGGCCGAACTCTGGTGCGGAATCGTCGGAAAGCCCTCGCGCCGCAGCGACGGGTGCGCGTAGTAGGTGCGCCCGCCCGAGAAGGGGTCGTCGGCCTTCGCCAGCAGTTGCAACATCAGCTCGTGGGGCGTCAGCCCCATACCGAGCAGCATGGCGTCGTCGCGGTAGTAGGGCGCGGCGTAGTCGTGGGGTTGCAGGTGCAGGGCGGCGGCCACCTGAATGGCTTCGTGCCCCCGCGAGGTGCTGTGGACGTACCGGCTGGTGGTGCGCCGGTGGGTCTCGTAGAGGTCGGCCAGCGCCCGGGCGGTGGCCATCAGCCGGTAAGCGCGCCGCAGGTCGGTGGTGGTGAGGGCGGCGCGGGTGGTGGTGGTAGGCATCATCGTAAAAGACTGATTAGCACACTGCTACAATTCGATTACGGGAGATTCTGTTCGGCGGCTCTCCGCCACCGGACGTACATTCAATAATCACTATGACGGTGGCTCGCGGTGAGCACTGATCTCTCCGCCTCTCCGGAACGTTGAGCGTTGAGCGTTGAAAGGATCGCAGCGCTACCGGCCGATTCGTTGAAAAATAACAAATCCGCGCCGTTCGTACGACGCGGGTTATTAAGATGGAATATCAGCAAGCATCGAAGTTGATATCGGTTGTGCTCCTCGGAGAAGAACAGCGCGCCGTCGCAGAGCGAGCTAACTCGGTAATCCGTGAATTGTCGCTACGATGCCGGCAACCCAGACCATCCCGGCTGCACTGATCTACGAGACCCACGACGGGCAACCAATCTACTACCGGGGCTACCGCGAATGCCTGGAAAACACCAAGCCCCCCCAAGAAGTCACGAGTAGTAACTACTTACAATCCGAACTGATCGCTCAGATAGTGCACGCACTGATGCTAGTGGAGGTCGTCGTCGGCACCACGATCAACGTCGCCGCCCTCACCACTGATTGAACGACCCCGCCGTGTAGAATCCGGCGTCCCCCCGCTCCCTCCTGCGGGCGCACATCCGCCCACAGAAGGGAACTAAGAGACTGACAAACATCCACTTTAATTACTTGCCCCGTGCGAACCGGGCGGCCACTTCGGCCACGCGCTTGCCCTGAAAACGGGCGGCAGCGCGGGCGGTGTCGTCAGGGTCGAGCTTGCCGTTCTGGCTTACGAACGAGGTGCCGTAGGGCGTGCCCGACTGAAACTGGATGCCGTCGGCGTAGCCGGGGCTGACGATGATCGACCCCCAGTGGTAAAACGTGTTGTTGAGGGCGATCAGCGTGGTCTCGTGGCCGCCGTGTGTGGTGGCGCAGCTCGTAAAGCTCGACCCGATCTTGTCGACCAGCTTGCCACTCCCCCACAACGGACCGGTTCCGTCGAGGAACTGCTTCAACTGCGCGGAGGGCAGTCCGTAGCGAGTGGGCGTGCCGAGGATGATCGCGTCGGCCCACTCCAAATCGTCGTTCGAAGCTTCGGCGACGTCCTGCGTCTGCAAGTGGTGCGCCGACCACCCCTCGTTCGACTTGATGGCCTCTTCGGGCGCGAGCTCCTTAACCTTCCGGAAACGAACCTCCGCCCCGGCCTCTTTGGCTCCGGCCTCGATTTCACGGGCCAGATCGTAGGTGGTCCCGGTGGCACTGTAGTAAACGACGGCAACTTTAACAGACATGGTTGGATGGATTTTGGTGAATGACACCACAAATATATGTACATACATTTAAAGTCAGAGGGCCGAAGGCAAAAGACTGAAGAAGCCGACGCGTCTACGGCTGCGCCTGCACTTTCTGAACGCGGAAGCCACAAGGGTGTCCTCGGTCCTCGGTCAAACTTCAAACCCGGCACTTCGTTACCTTCACGCTTACCCACAAACCGCTGGTTCTATGCCCGATTCGCTCACCGCCGCGCCCGCCGTCGGCTACTGTCCGAGCCTTACGAAGTACGTCCGCCGCCGCGCCCGCGTGGTGAACATCGGCGACGTGCCCCTGGGGGGCGACCACCCCATCCGTGTGCAGTCGATGACGACCGTCGACACCATGGATACGCTGGGGTCGGTCGAGCAGACCATCCGCATGGTGGAGGCGGGCTGCGAGTACGTGCGCATTACCGCCCCGAGTTTGAAGGACGCGCAGAACCTGAAGAACATCCGTGAAGAGTTGCACCGCCGGGGCTACCGCGTGCCGCTGATCGCCGACATCCATTTTACGCCGAACGCTGCCGAGCTGGCCGCCCGCATCGTCGAGAAGGTGCGCGTCAACCCCGGTAATTACGCCGACCGCAAGCGCTTCGAGACGCACGATTACACCGACGACGCTTACGCTGAAGAGCTGGCGCGCATCCGCGAGCGCTTCACGCCGCTGGTGCGCATCTGCAAGGAGTACGGCACGGCCATGCGCGTGGGCACGAACCACGGCTCGCTGTCGGACCGCATCCTGAGCCGCTACGGCGACACGCCGCTGGGCATGGTGGAGTCGGCACTGGAATTTTTGCGCATTTGCGAGGACGAGAACTATTACGACGTAGTGCTGTCGATGAAAGCCAGCAACACGCAGGTGATGGTGCAGGCCTACCGGCTGCTGGTGCAGAAGCTCGACGAGGAAGGGCTGCAACCCTACCCGCTGCACCTGGGCGTGACCGAGGCCGGCGAGGGTGAAGACGGCCGCATCAAGTCGGCGGCAGGCATCGGCA
>JBARYS010000208.1:0-29713 GCA_049648155.1 Catalinimonas sp.
TCTCTGCACCGGATTTATCGCCTACCGCACCTTGCAGCCCAACGCTTCCCCGACATTGACAATCGATCAGCCGATGCCGACCCCCGACCTCGCGCCGGGTGCGGTCGTGCAACTGCAGCTAATGGCCCTGCAACAGAACGACGCTCAGGACCGAGGTATCGCCACGGCGTTCAACTTCGCCTCGCCGGCGAACAAAGAAGTTACCGGCCCCCTCTCCCGCTTTCGGCAACTGTTGCGCACGCCCGACTACGCGCAGCTACTCAACTTCGACTCGTTCCGCGCCGAAGAGATTCGCATCGAGGGCGACCGCGCCCAGCAGATCGTCGTCGTCACCGACGCTTACGGACAGGAAGTCACCTACCTATTCGAGCTCTCGCGGCAGTCGCGCCCACCCTTTCAGGGCTGCTGGATGACCGACGGGGTGATTCGACTGCGCGAAGCGCCCAGCATCCGTACGTAGGCAGAGGCGCGCCTCCGGAAACCTCCGGACAAAGAAGAAGGGACGCAAAATGCGCCCCTTGAAGTCTTCTACTCCCCTTTGGCATACGCCTTCTCGTACTCTTCCCAGGGCGTCTGTTTGAAGTGATCGCCCCCGAAGTAGCTGACGATCTTCAGAAACTCGTCGGCCTTCGCGTAGCCGGGCACTGCTTGCAGCAAGTTCATCTCTTCGTCGAGGTAGACCGTGGTGGGGTAGCTCATGCGCCCGTTCATCAGGGTGGCGGCCAGCTCGTGGTAGCCTCTGCGCCCGCTGGCCACAAACCCGAACGTCCGCCCCTTGAACGTAATGGGATCTTTGCCCTCGGCGTCGAACTTGACGGCGTAGTAGTTCTGATTTACGTATCGGGCCACGTCGGAGTCGCTGAACGTGGTCTTGTCCATCTGCTTGCACCAGCCACACCAATCGGTGTAGACGTCCAAGAATATCTTCTTCGGCTCCTTCTTGTTCAGTTCGATGGCCTCCTCGAAGGTCACCCAGTTGATCGCCTCTCCCTTGGCGGGGGGGAGCGTGCGGGCGGGCGGCGTGAGAGAGGTGAGCGTGATCAGCACGGCGAGCAGCGCGAGGGCGGCGGGCCGAGGTTTCGTTTGCATCGTAGTGGCGTTTAGTTAGTGAGGGGAGGCGTTGCAAAATAGGTGCCGGGGCGGGCGTGAAAGGGTCGCCCCGGCGGCACTTACGGCCACCCGATGCCAAAAAAACGACGGACACGAAAAGGTTCGCGCTTCGGGGGGCGGTCCGGCCGGTAATCTTACACGTCCGCGTCGCCGTGCTCCAGCCGCATCACGGCTTCGATGCCGTCCACCTGGTGCAGCTTCTGGATCAGCTCGTCCAGGTGCGCGGTGTCGTGCACCAAGATTTGGATTTCACCCTCCGACATGCCGCCGTTCACGCCCATCGTGATACCCATCATGTTGACCTGTAGCTCGTCCGAGATCACACGCGTCACGTCGTTGACCAGCCCCACGCGGTCGGTGCCCCGCAGGCGCAGCGCCGCCGGAAAAGAGGCGGCGTGCTGCGAGGTCCACTTGGCCTTGATGACCCGGTAGCCGTAGTGCGACATGATGGTAGTGGCGTTCGGGCAGGTGGTGCGGTGGATGCGGATGCCGTCGTTGATGGTGACGAAGCCGAATACGTCGTCGCCGGGAATGGGACGGCAACACTTGCCGTAGGTGTAGTCCATCTGGTCCATGTCTTCGCCGATCAGCAGCGGGTCCTCGCGGCGCTCGCGGACGAGCTTCCGGGTGGCCAGCTCCTCGGCCTCGGGCAGGCTTTTGCGCGTCCCCCGCTGCGCGCGCTGCTCCAGGAAGCGGGCGATGTCGTCGAGGCCGTAGGTGCCGTCGCCGAAGCGGCTGAAGCAGTCGAGCAGCGTCTTGTGCTCCAGAAACCCGCGCAGTTCGTGGGCCACCGCGTCGTTCGCCGGGATGCCGCGCTGCTTCAGCTTGCGCTCCACGAACGCCCTCCCCTCGGCCGCCTGCTGCCGCCGCCCCTCCCGCAGGTGGTCCTTGATCTTGGCGCGCGCCTTGGTGGTGGTGACCAACTGCAGCCAGTCCTCGCGGGGTTGCTGCTTGCTCGACGTCAGGATTTCGACCTGGTCGCCGTTGTTGAGTTGGTAGCTGATCGGCACCAGCTTTTGGTTGACCTTGGCTCCGAGGCAGTGCGCGCCGATTTCGCTGTGGATTTCGAAGGCGAAGTCGAGCGCCGTAGCCCCGCCGGGCAGCGTGCGCAGGTCGCCCTTGGGCGTGAAGACAAAGACCTCCTCGTTGTACAGGTTGCTGCGGAAGTCGTCGACAAACTCGATGGCCGAGCCGTCGGCCTGTTCCAGCAGCTCGCGCATCCGGTTGATCCAGGCATCGAGGCCACCTACGGGCTTGCCGTTCTTGTGCCCCTTAGCCTTGCCGGCGGCGTGCTTGTACTTCCAGTGCGCGGCGTAGCCCTTCTCGGCGATCTCGTCCATCCGCTGTGTGCGGATCTGCACCTCTACCCACTGCCCGGCCTTGCTCATTACGGTGGTGTGCAGCGACTCGTAGCCGTTGCCCTTTGGCATCGAAATCCAGTCGCGCAGCCGGTCGGTGTTGGGCTTGTAGTAGTCGGTCACGATCGAGTAGACCTGCCAGCAAGCGGCTTTTTCCTGCTCGGGCGACGTGCTCAGGATGATACGGACGGCGAAGAGGTCGTAAACCTTCTCGAACGGGATGTTCTGCTTCTTCATCTTGTTCCAGATCGAGTGGATGCTCTTGGGGCGTCCCTTAACCTTGAACTCGAAGCCCTGCTCCTGCAAGGCGTTGCGGATGGGCGCGATGAAGTCGCGGATGAACTTGGCGCGGGCGTCCTTGGTCTGCCTGATCTTGCGGGCAATCTCGCGGTAAACGTCCGCCTCCAGATACTTTAGGCTCAGGTCTTCCAGCTCCGTCTTGATGTTGTACAGCCCCAGGCGGTGGGCCAGCGGCGCGTAGATGTACGACGTCTCGGAGGCGATCTTGAGCTGCTTGTTGCGCGGCATACTGTCGAGCGTGCGCATGTTGTGCAGCCGGTCGGCCAGCTTGATCAGGATCACGCGGACGTCGTCCGAGAGCGTCAGCAGCATCTTCCGGAAGTTCTCGGCCTGTTCGGAAGATCCCTGCTGGAACACGCCCGAAATCTTGGTCAGCCCGTCGATGATGCTGGCCACCTTCGGCCCGAACTGCCGCTCGATGTCGCCCAGCTCCACGTCGGTATCCTCGACCACGTCGTGCAATAGCGCCGACACGATGGCGGTGGTTCCCAGGCCGATCTCCTCGACGGCGATCTGCGCCACGGCCAGCGGGTGGTAGATGTACGGCTCGCCCGACTTGCGGCGCATGTCCTTGTGGGCCTCCTGGGCTACGGTAAACGCCCGGCGGATGGTGCGGGCGTCGTCTTCCTTCAGGTGCGGGCGAGCTAAGCGCAGCAGCCGCCGGTAGCGGCGGACGATCTCGGTCTTCTCCTGGGTGAGGTCAGCGGTTATCATAGGCGTACTCACCAAAGAAAACAATTTCGGTGGCATTCGCAATTCCCGCGCGTCGTGCTCTCCCCGCCTCAACTCCCTGACGTACCGGTTTCTACCGCTGAAACTCGGTGTAGAGCAGGCTGGGCTGCACGCCGTTGTTGTTGTGGTACTTCAGGCTGTTGTAGGGGGTGTACTCACCGCGCATCTCGGCAAAGTAGATCTGGCAGATTTCGACGCCCGCGTAGATGCGCACCGGTTTCACGCAGGCGATCTCGAGCGTCCAGTAGCCGTTGGCCCCTACGTGCCCTAGGCCCGCCGTGATGTGAATGGTGATGCCCAGCCGCCCGACCGACGAGCGCCCTTCGAGCATCGGTACGCACCGGTCGGCACGGGTGGTCTCGATGGTGCGGCCCAAGTAAAGCTCGCCGGGCTCCAGCACCAGCCCCCCGTCGGGAATAGTGACGCGGTGGTAGGCGTTCTCGCGCTTCATGTCGAGCAAGGCGCTCTTGTAGATCAGCAGCTCGTGGTGGAGGCGCAGGTTGTAGCTGTTGGGATTCAGGCGGTCTGCCACGAAGGGATCGATGTGAATGTCGTCCCCGAGGCGGCGTTGAATCTCTTTTCCGGATAAGATCATATGTAATCAGACTAACGTGCTCCGACGCCGACAACTTGCCCCGGCGGGGGCCATGCGTACAAATCGTTCGGCACGCGGGCGGTAGGCACGTAAGGTCTGTACGCATATTTCCGATAGAAGGTCAGAAAGGCGGCGCGGCAGGCAACTTTCGTGCTATCAGATCCCGTAATTACCGTGCCGCCCAGGTGGCGAATTGTTATACCACACTAATGCGCCCTCCGACGGGCCTTGTTAAAACGATGGGTAAGCCCTTTTCTCTTTTGGCGGCTCTGCTGTTGGCAGCGAGTTGCGCGAGCCCCCGCCTGGCGGAGCAAAATGCCGTGACGCCCGTCGAGCCGCTACCTCACCGTTACCTCGTTGCCCTGAGTGAAGAGAGCCACCGGGAAACGCTGGAGACTTACCCCCGCTCGGCGCACACCGCACACGCGGCGCTGCTCGAAGAGGTGGGCCAACGCCTCACCAAGGCGGTGGTCAAGTACTTGGCAAGCAACGGCTTGCAAGAGCACGTGGAGGGCAACCAGTGGCGCTACGCCCTGCTGGCGTCCGACCAGGTGATGGCCTCCTGCCTGCCCGGTGGGCAGATCGTGTTCCACGAGGGGATGATACCCTACTGCGAGGGAGCCGAAGGAGTCGCGGCGGTGATGGCCCACACCGTGGCGCACGCCATCTCGCAACACGGCGACGAGCGCCTGCGCGCGCAGCTCACCGATCGGTTCGAAGGGGCTTCGCTGAAAGAAGCGCACGACAAGGAACCGCTGCGCGCCGCGCACCTCGTGTCGTCGTCGTTCGGCCTCGTCAAGGACACCAACCAGATTCTACCCTACCGCCCGCAGCACGAAGCCGAGGCCGACGAGATCGCGCTTTACTTCATGGCCCTGGCGGGCTACGACCCCCGGCAGGCCCCGGCGGTCTGGGCTCGGCTGGCCGCCGGGGCCGACGGCTCGACCTTCCTCCGCATACATCCCTGCCCGGCCGACCACGAACAACAGCTTCGGAAGCACATGAAAAAGGCGGTGCGCATCTACCGCCAGCACAACCGGGCCGTGGCCCGCCGGTAAGAAGCTGCCTTAGAGCCGCTCGGAATCCTGAAACGGCCTCAATCCCTGCCCTTCAGATATTCGGTAGACGGGGGGACGTTCGAGATCTACTCGGAGCCGTTTTACCTCCCCAGCGAGCCGGGACGGCACGAGGTACGCTACTACGCCCTCGACAATGCCGACAACGAAGGGGGGCGCGGACGAGACGGTGGCAAGTACGCGCGCTACAAGCACAACGTCAACCGCATCTACGTCGACCTGAACGGTCCTAAGCTCGACTCCCGCTTCCGTGGGCCCACGGCAACCATCGGTGGAGAGCAGTTCATCAGCCCCGAGACGGACATCGTGCTGACGGGGCAAGACGGAGAGTCGGGCGTGCAGTACCTCGCGTACGCCCTGAACGACCAACCCGGCGAGACGCGCTACGCCGAGCCGTTCAGGGTAGCGCAGCACGGCCCCCACCGCCTGGTGACCTTCGGCTACGACAATGTGAACAACCGCAACCGTAGCGAGGGTACTTTCTTAGTCGACGCGACGCCGCCGGAGATCAGCGAGAACTTCAGCATCGGCACCACGGCGGCGGGCGCTTATCTACCCTCGGTTACGATCTTTTTGTCGGCCACCGACCAAGACCCGGGCATCAAGGGGGCCTTCTACCGGATCGACGGCGGCCCCGAACGGGCCTACGCGGGGTCGGGGGGCGGCTTCAAACCGGGCCGGTCGTACCAAGTCACCGTGCGGGCCGTCGACGGCGTCGACAACGAGGCCACCAAGACCATCCGCTTCGACACTGCCGAGTAGCTACCGGGACTTGCTGAACCAGTCGGTCGGGCGGCGGCGGCACAGTTCGCGTTGCGCCTCGACGGGTAGCTTGAGCACATCTTGGCACTCGGCCGAGCAACACGTCTCGTGAGCGGCGGCGCACGCGTCGCACTGCAAAAAGAGCCGGTGGCACGCCTGATTGGCACAGTTGCGGTGGGTGTCGCACGGCGCGCCGCACTGGTGGCACTGGCTGATCACCTCGCCGCTGATGCGCTCGCCCATCCGCTCGTCGAACACGAAATTTTTACCCCGGAAGCGGTTAGGCAGTCCGGCGGCCTCGGCCTGGCGGGTGTAATGAATGATGCCCCCTTCGAGCTGAAAGACCTTGCGGAACCCCCGGTGCTTCAGGTACGCCGACGCCTTCTCGCAGCGGATGCCGCCGGTGCAGTACATCACCACAGGTTGCTCTTCCTTACCGCGCAGCGTCTCTTCGGCCAGGGGCAGCGCCTCGCGGAACGTCGCCGCCGGCAGCCCCACGGCCCCTTCGAAGTGCCCCACCTCGAACTCGTAGTGGTTGCGCATATCGACGACGATGGTCTCGGGACGGGCCGTGAGCGCGTTGAAGCCCGCCGCGTCCAGGTGTTGCCCCCGGTCCGTGACATCGAACGTATCGTCGCGCAGCCCGTCGGCCACGATCTTCTCCTTCACCTTGATCGTCAATTTAAAGAACGACTTACCGTCATCTTCCACCGCCGCGTTCAGGCGTAGCTCGCCCAGGTAGAGATGCGCTTGCAGGTACGTGCGGAAGTCGGCCAGGCGCGCTTCGGGCAAGCTGATTTGCGCGTTGATGCCCTCGTTGGCCACGTAAACGCGCCCCAGCGCACCCAGTGGCCGCCAGGCGGCGTAAAGGTCGTCGCGGAAGGCGGCCGGATCGGCCACACGGACGTAGCGGTAGAAGGAGAGCGTGAGCCGGCGTTCGGCGTCGGTAGCGAGCCGTTCGCGCAGTGCCCGGCGGTTCACACGGTTGTGTAACATCAGGGAGCAGGTTCTTTAGGTGGGGGCACGGGGTCATAGCCGTGACCGCCCCACGGATGACAGCGGCCGATGCGCCTCAGTCCCAGCCATACGCCCCGCCGGGGGCCGTAGGTGCGTACGGCCTCGATCATGTACTGCGAGCAGGTAGGCGCGTAGCGGCAGGCCATCGGGAACCACGGCGAAATGGCGAGCTGGTAGCCCCGCACGAGGCCGATTAATATCTTGACGAGTAGAGATCGCATGCAAAGAGCCACCCCGAGGGGAGCGGCTCTTTGTAAAAAACGTGCGCGGCGGAATGGTTCACGCCCAGAGCTTCGAGGGGTAAGTGCCGCCTTCGATCAGCGCGTTGACCTTGCCGATCACCTCGGGCTTGTCCTCTTTGTAAGTCACTCCGAACCAGTGGTCCTGCGACGTGAGCACTTTACAGGAGACCTCATTGTGCGCCACCAGACCGTTCAGCACGTCCGGGATGGTCATCTCGGCGGTGGGGTCGTCGATATTCGCCTTGACAAAGCGCCCGAAGTGCTCGTCGATGTAGTCGAAAAACGAGGGCGCGAAGCCGAACATGTTCATCGACACGACGGTGTCTTCACCCAGCGTGCCCTGCTCACCGTCGGGGTTGTGAAAGCCGATCACGCCCGCCTCGTCGCGGCCCACCTTCTTGCGCTCCACGATCTCGGCCAGGAAGTAGTGCTCGTCTACCTGGCAGACCCCGCGCGACACCGTGCCGTGCGGTGAGAGCGTGTTGGGCAGTTCGTAGCCCACCATGCAGTAGCGCTTGCCCTCGTCGGCGGGTAGTTGCGTCAGAAAGTCGTGCAGCAGTTGGTAGGCCTGCACGCCGTAGTAGTCGTCGGCGTTGATCACGGCGAAGGGCTCGTTCACCACCCCTTTGGCAGCCAGCACCGCCTGCGCTGTACCCCAAGGCTTTTTTCGCTCCACGGTTTTGGAGGTGTACTTCGACACGTCGGGCTCCTGGTAGACGTATTCGGTTGGAATTTGCGCCGCAAGCTTGTCGCCGAAGGCCTCCTTAAAATCCTTCTCGATGTCGCGGCGGATTACGAACACCACCTTGCCGAAGTCGGCGCGGACGGCATCGTAGATAGAGTAGTCGATGATCACTTCGCCGGAAGGCCCCATGGGGTCCATCTGCTTCAGGCCACCGTAGCGGCTGCCCATACCGGCGGCCAGGATCACGAGGGTAGGTTTCATATAGGTACAGACTGGTTTGGATTTTGGAATAACAAAAATGCACTATGCAAACGGAGGATGCAAAGCGCGACGGCCATAGCTGGGCCGAAGCCACCCGGATGCACACCGCCGTTCGTTTTCGGCGGCTCAAGGGCCCGCACCCTGAAGAGCAGAATTTACCCCAGGCTGTACCCCAGAACGCCAAAACGCCCCCTACGCGCCGTAGAGGGCGTTTTTAGTAGCCCCGCTAGGAATCGAACCTAGATCTAAAGTTTAGGAAACTTCTATTCTATCCATTGAACTACGGGGCCGCAGGAGCGTCGCCGTCGGGCGTGCCCATCGACAAATCTAGCTCCTCCAGCTGCGCGGCCCAAGCGGGTGGCTCGCTGTTGGGGAAGATGGCGTAGTGCTTTTGTGAAACGAGCGCCAGCAGCTCCCGGCGGAACGTATCGACGTTGATGCGGCGACCGGCCGAGATGAACACGGTGCGGTCGGCCGATTTTCCCAGGTAAGAGTTTTGCAAGCGGTCGAGCGCCTCGGCCTCCGTCAGGCCATTCTGAAATTCGGGCAGTTGGTCGATCTTGTTGAACACCAGCAGGGTGGGCTTATCAGCGGCCTTCAGGTCGGCCAAGACGTTGTTTACCACCGCGATGTGCTCCTCTACGGCGGGGTGCGAAGCGTCCACCACGTGCACGAGCACGTCGGCCTCACGCACCTCGTCGAGGGTCGACTTGAAGCTTTCGATCAGGTGCGTAGGCAGCTTGCGGATAAACCCGACGGTGTCGGTCAGCAAAAAAGGAGTGTTCTCGAACACCACCTTGCGCACCGTCGAGTCGACCGTGGCAAAGAGCTTGTTCTCGGCGAACACGTCGGCCTTACTCATCAGGTTCATCAGCGTCGACTTGCCCACGTTCGTGTAGCCTACTAGTGCCACGCGCACCAGCCGGTCGCGGTGCTGGCGGCGCGTCACGCTCTGCCGGTCGAACTTGTCGAGTTTGTCCTTCAGCAGCGAGATACGGTCCTGCACAATCCGGCGGTCCGTTTCGAGCTCCTTCTCGCCCGGGCCGCGCATGCCCACACCACCGCGCTGTTTGCTCAGGTGCGTCCACATGCGCGTCAGGCGGGGGTAGAGGTACTGATACTGCGCCAGCTCGACTTGCGTCTTCGACTGGGCCGTCTGGGCGCGCTGCGCGAAGATGTTCAGGATCAGCAAGCTCCGGTCCAGCACCTTGCACTTCAAGGACCCTTCGAGGTTGCGCACCTGTGAGGGCGTGAGGTCATCGTCGAAAATGGCGATGTCGACCTCTTCGGCCAACACGTACGCCGCGAGCTCTTCAAGCTTTCCCTTACCTACGTAGGTGCGGTGATCGGGCTTGGTGAGGCGCTGCGTGAACCGCATCTGCACCTCGACCCCCGCCGTGCCGGCCAGGAAGGCCAACTCGTCGAGGTGGTCGCGAAGCTGGGCGTCGGACTGCCCCTGGTGCTGCACCGCCACCAGCACGGCCGATTCGGGAACTACGTCGGTAGAGATAAACTTCTTTTCGAGCATAAGAGGGTTGTAAAGCGCCCACCAGAACGCCAAGCCGCGCGGGAAGGTTTCGACAGCGGCCCGGCCACACGTTTCGCGAACCGGCACACTCTGCCTAGCTTTGTGCGCTCCATGTCACCATTCGCACCGTCACATGACGTTTAAGCCTTCGTACCTGGCGGGCGTCTTCGAAATCCGCCCCAGAGTATTCAAGGACCACAGAGGCTTCTTCCTCGAATCTTACAACGAACGCGTCTTCGCTGCGCACGGCATCGCACGTGAGTTCGTGCAAGACAACTACTCCTTTTCCAACAAAGGCGTGATCCGTGGGCTGCACTTTCAGCGCCCCCCCCACGCACAAGCCAAACTGGTGCGGGTAGCACGGGGGCGCGCCCTTGACGTCGTGGTCGATTTACGGCACGGCTCCCCTACCTTCGGGCAGATCGACTGCTTCGAGTTGAGCGCCGACGCGAACAACATGGTGTGGATTCCGGAGGGCTTCGCGCATGGGTTCGAAGCCCTTGAAGAGACAATCCTGATGTACAAGTGTAGTGGCTTCTACGACCGTGACTCCGAAGACGGGATCATCTGGAGCGATCCGGCCTTAGATATTCCCTGGCAAGTGAAAGCTCCACAGATTTCCGACAAGGACACGGCGTTGCCCCTCTTTCAGGCGGACGGCAATTATTTCTAAGTTACGTCGTTGGTTCCTACCGTATTCATGCTCAAACCACACATGCAAGGCCGCTGCTCGGGGCTCGTTTTTTCTTTTACACTGCTTCTCTTACTGAGTACGTCTGGGTGTCGTTTCTATCGCCAGGACATCTTGTTTCGCGCCGATTCCGCCGACGTTGCACAAGCTACGGCACTGCAACAAGCCCTATCACAGGCCGAGCGCAACTACAAGATTAGGGTGGACGACTTTGTGCACCTACAGGTTTTCACTAACGACGGCGAGATCATTCTGGACCCCACCGGAGAGCTGCAACGGCAGATGATGGGCGGACAGGGCATGATCATGCAGCAGGGGCAGGGGCAGGGGCAAGGGCGGAACTTAACTCAAATGGGCTATCTGGTCCAATACGACGGCTACGCTAAGTTGCCCATGGTTGGCATGGTGCGCCTTGCCGGATTGACCCACCAGCAAGCCGACAGTCTGCTTGAACTGCGGTTTCAGGAATTTTACGAAGACCCGTTCGTTAAAATACGGGCTATAGAGAGCCGCCGGGTGTTCGTGTTGGGTGCCACTATGGCGGGCGGCCAGGTGATTCCGCTCCAGTTCGAAGGCATGAGTTTAATTGAAGTGTTGGCGCTGTGCGGCGGGCTGGACATGCAAGCCAATGCTTCGAACATCAGGCTCATCCGGGGCGACTTGGCTGAGCCCCAAGTGCAGATCATCGACTTGTCGACCCTGCAAGGCCTGCGACAAGCAGAGCTGACCATGCTCCCTAACGACATCGTTTACGTGGAGCCGGGCCGCCGCCCCACCCTGGACGTGATACGTGATTTTACGCCTCTGCTGGGTCTCTTTACCAGCTTAACCACCGTTGTCCTACTGCTAACGAGGCTTTAAAGCGGCTGTTCTCATGGAGAATTCTACTTTCACCCCTTTGGGGGACATTGAGGACGACGGGGGTTCAAGTCCATTTGACTGGCAGAAACTACTCTCTATCGTCAACCGCAGCATCGTCTGGATAATCCTTTTGATACTGCTGGCAGCGCTCTCTGCCTACCTCTTTCTACGCTACACCAAACCTGTTTACCAGTCCTCTTCGCTCTTGAAGCTCGAAGTGAAGCGCACTGCCGGCGACCTCGGGCTGGGGGGGAGCCTTTCGGAGGCCGTCGGTTCTCAACTCGACAACCTGCAAGGGGAAGTAGAATTGATAAGATCCCGGCTGATCTACAATCAGGTGCTCGATCAGCTTCCGCTAGAGACGAGTTACTACGTGATCGGCGACCTGTTGAACAGCGAACTTTATCAAGACGCCCCCTTTGAGGCGCAGTACACGCTTCAGGACCAAGCGCTGAGAGATCAGCCCATCGGGGTAGAGATCATCAATAACCAAGAGTATCTCCTCTCTTACAAGCTGAACGACCGGGACATATCCGACCGCTTTGAGTTTGGAAAGCCCTACAAAAACGATCATCTACAATTCCGACTGGAAAAGACCCGTCACTTCAACCGGGGAACGCCCGGTCGCTACTACTTCGTGGCCAACAGCCGGGGGGCGCTCATAAACTACCTGACCCAGAACCTTGACGTGAAGATCGTCAACGCGGGTGCCAGCACCATCGGCATCTCATTCACCGACTTCACCCCAAAGAAAGCGCAGGACATAGTGAATGCCTTCGATTCGGTGTATTTAGCTCAGACCGTCGCGTACAAAAACCAAGCGACCGAGCAGACCCTGGCTTTTCTGGAGACACAACTCGACTCGACCGCCCGTAAGCTCACCGCTCAGGAGGCAGAGATTGAAGACTTTATTCTCGACGAACGAACGCTGAGCGTGACCGGCTCCATCGAAGAGACACTTGAGCAAATCCGGGGGCTGCGCGACAGCATCTTGTCTAGTCAGAGAAGTCTAGTAGCATTAGACCAGCTTGACAAGATGCTGGCAGAAGGTCGCGGCCCGGAGAATGAATTCCGATACATACCGGTGTTACGTTACGTGCGCGACGCAGAGTTGAGTCGGATGATCGGCGAACTAAACGAACTCGCTAGTCAGCAAGAGATGCTTACGGCCTCGGCCAAGGCCAACACACAGGCGTACCAGTTTCAGACCAAAGAGATCAACGAACTGCGTACGTCGGCTCGGCAACTTGTTGAGATCAATAAGGAGTTCTATCAGCAGCGCATCGTTGAAAGTAGGAAGCTGGCCACTCAATTGGAGCAGGCTTTTGCTGCTCTTCCTGCTAAGGATACGGAGATCGGTCGCATCCAACGGTTCCGCGGACTTTATGAAGCGTTCTACCTTACGCTGATGCAACGGCTTACCGACTACGGCATCGCCAAAGCGGGTACGGTTCCGGAGTTTCAGATTCTGGCGTCCGCGAACCTTCCCAGCGAACCTGTTACACCTGACCCCGGGAGGGTGTATCTGATTGCCATCGGTTTGGGCCTCGCCTTAGGTATCGGCCTGATCGGTGCTCGTTACGCGCTGCACAACCGTTTCGTACACCAACGTGACCTAGAGCGTGCCGTCTCGATTCCGGTGCTGGGCGTAATTCCTGCCTACCACCGCCGTGGGCACCTCAACGCCGCACGGGTAGTTGCTCATGAGAACCCCAAGTCGGCTCTGAGTGAAGCGCTTCGCGCCATCCGCACGAACCTCTCTTTTGTCAGCTCCAAGGCCGACACGAATGTGCTCTCCGTAACTTCGACCGTGAGCGGTGAAGGCAAAACTTTCGTGACGGTGAACCTGGCCGCCGTGACCGCCATGACCGGCAAAAAAGTGCTTGTGCTGGACATGGACATGCGGAAGCCGAAAATCCACCGGGTGTTCGACGAAGGCGTGATTGTTAATACGCAGGGAACGAGTAACTACCTAAGCGATCAGGACACGTGGCGAAACGTGGTGCAAGAGACACCACTGGAAAACCTCCACATCATCCCGTCCGGGCCGCCCCCGCCCAACCCCTCCGAGCTTCTGCTGCGCCCACGCTTCGCCGAGGCACTTAAAGAGATGCGCGAAGTGTACGACACGATCTTCATCGACTGCCCCCCGATCGGGCTCGTCACGGACGGCATCATCGTCATGCGACAAGTCGACATTCCCCTTTACGTGGTGCGCTCGGAGTACTCACGCAAGGAATACGCTAAGACCATCAACAAGATGGCCCGCGACGTGAACGCCCCCAATCTGTCGCTCATCCTCAACGGCGTCAACAGCCAAGGGTCGTACGGATATGGTTACGGGTACGGGTACGGGTACGGGTACGGGTACGGGTACAACTACTACTCGGACGATAAGCCCGTCGGCGGAAATCGGATGGCCTGGTTACGGAAGCTGACCCGCCGCGGATGAGCCTACTTACCCGCCTCTTCGGCCCGTCGCCCGCCGAGAATCCGCCCTACACGACGGACCTGCACTCGCACCTGCTGCCCGGCATCGACGACGGGGCCGCCGACCTAAATGAGTCGGTGGCGATGATCAGGCGCTTCGGTGAGTTGGGCTTCACCAAGCTCATCACCACGCCGCACATCATGCCCGGCTACTACGACAACGACCGGGAGATCATCCTCGGCAAGCGCGACGAGGTGCGCGAGGCGCTGGCCGCCGCCGGAATCGCCGTGCAACTGGAGGCTGCCGCCGAGTATTACCTCGACGAGGCGTTTCTCCACCGCCTGGACGCCGGGGAGCCGCTGCTGACGTTCGGCGGCAACCACGTGCTGATCGAAACGTCGTTCATGGTGTCGCCAACGCGGTTCGAGGAGATCGTCTTTCAGCTAAAGTCGGCCGGTTATCAGCCCGTTCTGGCACACCCGGAGCGGTACCTGTACACGGGCGGTGACTTTGGGTTTGCCGAACGCCTGATCGCTTCCGGGTTGCTGATGCAGGTGAACCTGCTTTCGCTGCGCGGCTACTACTCGCCCGCCGCCCGGCGGTACGCGCGGGGGCTGATCGACCGGGGCTGGGTGCACATGCTCGGCTCAGACTGCCACAAGATGCGCCACCTGGAAGAGTTGCGAAAAGTGCTCAAAGGCGACCGCTACTTCAACCAGGCGCTGGCGCTGCCGCTCTTAAACTTCGCTCTGTAGCATGATCCTGATTACGGGCGCAAGCGGGCTGGTGGGGCGGTGGTTGGTCGAGGCCTTCGCCGACGCCGGGCACCCGGTGCAGGCAATGGTACGACGCCCGCCCGTGCGTGCCCTTTCGCCACTGGCCGAGGTGGTGCAGGGCGATTTGCTCGACCTGCCCCGCCTACGGGAGCTCTGCCGGGGTGTCGACGCGGTCGTACACGCGGCGGGCATGGTGCGCCTTGCCGGCGGCGGGCGGCGGGCCATGCGGCGCGTCAACGTAGAGGGGACCGCGAACATCCTCGCGGCCGCCCAGGCGGAGGGCGTCGGTTGGTTCGGGCACGTGAGCTCGGTGGCAGCGCTGGGTCAGCCCACCCCCACCGACCGGGCGAATACGGGGCAGCCTTTGTGGATCGACGAGACGGCCATGTGGCAGGCCGGGACCGACACCACACCGTACGCCCGCACGAAGTACGAAGCCGAACGCGAGGTCTGGCGCGCCGCCGCCGAGGGGCTGCCCGTCTGCGTCGTTAACCCGTCGGTCGTGCTGGCCCCCGAGGAGCGCAGCAGCGGCCAACTGGTGCGCTATGCCTGGGAGGAGCGCCGCTACTACCCACCGGGGCACGTCAACTACGTCGACGTGCGTGACGTGGCGGAGATTGTGCGCCGCCTCTACGAGCGGCACACGCAGCACCAGCGCTTTATCGTCAGCGCGGGCGCGGTCTCTTATCAGGAGTTGTTTGCCCGCATGGCTACCTTGATGGACCGCCGTCCGCCCCCCGCGCGCCTCACGCCCGGCGTGGGGGCGCTGGCGTGGCGGGCCGACAAGATACGGACCCTGGTGACCCGCACGCCGCGCCGGGTGAGCCGGTCGATGCTGCAACGCTTCGGCCGACAGGACCACTTCGACGCCGGCAAGGTACGGCGACATCTGGCCTACGAATTCCGTCCGTTAGAGGAGACCCTGGCCTGGGTTTGCCGTGAATGGCGCGCAAATTACGCCCCGCCCGCACCAATCTCCCCCTGACCGATGTTTTAGACGCAGCCGCTTTGCGGTCACTTGGATATTTACGACCTTGGCTACGTCGGTACGAAAGTTCTTTTACAAAACCGCCGGTTCGGCCACACAATATCACCGACTACATGGCAAGACACTTTATAAACAGGGAAGACGGCAAAGAGTGGATCGCCCGCTACGAAGCGATGCTCGACCGCCGGGAGCCTTGTTTCTTCGACCTAGAGACGTTTGACTACATCATCAACCATTACGCCGAACGGGGGCAACCCGAACGGGCACTGCGGGCCTGCGACGTGGCCGGTGATCTCTACCCCTTCTCTTCTGAACTGCGGCAGCACCGCGCGCAGATTCTCAGCAGCATGGGCCGCCACGACGAGGCCCTCGACCTGCTGGCGCACGCCCTCACGCTGCAGCCCAACGACCCTGAACTGTTGATGGCGCGCGGCCTGATCCTCACGCAAGCCCGCCGTTACGAAGAGGCCGTTGCACAGTTGGAAGACTGCCTGCCGCAGGTTGAGGAACGCGACGAGGCTCACTTCGCCCTCGGCATGGCTTACCAGCACTGGGGTCGTTACGACGACGCCATCCGCTGCCATCAGCAGGTGCTCGAGATCAACCTGGACCACGAGGACGCTCTCTACGAACTGGCCTACTGCCTGGAACTGACCGGACAGCTCGACGGCAGCCTGGAGCACTACCGGCAGTTCATCGACCGTGATCCGTTCTCGGCGCACGCCTGGTACAACCTGGGTATCATCCACAACAAGCTGGGAGACTTCACGGAGGCACTGCAGGCCTACGAGTACGCCACGCTTATCAAGGACGACTTTGCCTCGGCGTACTTTAACATGGGCAACGCATACATGAACCTGGAGCGCTACGAGGAGGCCCTGCAAGCTTACCTGCGCACGCGCGAACTGGAGGCGGACAACCCTGAAACCCTGGTCTGTCTGGCGGCCTGCTACGAGCACCTCGACCAGCCGAAGCGCGCCATGCGCTACTACCGCGAGGCGCTGCAGTGCGACGATCAGTACGACGACGCCTACTACGGCCTCGGCTCGTGTCTGCTCGCGCAGTCGAAAAATATGGAGGCGATCCACTTCTTCAAGAAGGCCATCCAGATCAACGAGTACAACGACCTCTATTGGCTTGACCTGGCGCGGGCCGAATACCGGCTCGGCAACGTGATCTCTTGCTCGGAAGCTTACGAACGGGCCAGCGCCATCGAACCGGGCAACCCCGAGGTGTGGCAGGAGTGGTCGTTTGTCTACTTCGACCAAGGCGACTACGAGCGGGCCATCAGCCTGATCACCAGCGGCATCGAAGAGATCCCCGACGACGCCGACCTGCAGTACCGCTGCGTGGCCTACCAACTCAGCGCCGGCCGCGCCAAGGAAGCGCTGGCTTATCTTGAGAAAGCCTTAATTTTGAACTTTGATCAACATCAGGTTTTGTTCGATTTCTTCACGGAGCCCCGCTCGCGGCGGGCCCTCAGCAAGATCATCGACCAGTTCCGCACTGAAGACGCTGGATGAACTACGCGCTGAATAACGTCCCACGACGGGAAGTGAAGCCCCGCGACAGTGGCATTACCATGGCCATGGACAAGGGGCTTAGTATCCGCGAGGCGGAGGACCTGCTCTCCACCAGCGCCGAATACATCGACATCATCAAACTGGGCTGGGCCACCTCGTACGTGACGCCCCACCTCGAAGAGAAGCTCAGGGTGTACGCCGACGCGGGCATTCCCACTTATCTGGGGGGGACGCTCTTCGAAGCGTTCGTGATTCGTGACCAGTTCGACGACTACCGCCGCCTGCTGGATCGCTTCGAGCTCGGCTTCGCGGAGGTCTCGGACGGCTCCATCGAGCTGCCGCACGAGCGCAAGTGTGCCTACATCAGCAAGCTGGCCGAACAGGTGACGGTGCTCTCGGAGGTCGGCTCGAAAGACGATGAAAAAATCATTCCCCCCTACCAGTGGATCAAGCTGATGCAAGCCGAGCTGGACGCCGGGGCCTGGAAGGTGATCGGCGAGGCGCGCGAGGGTGGCAACGTGGGGCTCTTCCGCTCGACCGGCGAGGTGCGCTCCGGCCTGGTGCAGGAGATTCTCACCAAGATTCCCTTTGAAAAGATCATCTGGGAAGCACCCCAGAAAGAGCAGCAGGTCTGGTTCGTGAAGCTGCTGGGGGCCAACGTCAACCTGGGCAACATCGCCCCTCGCGAGGTCATCCCGCTCGAAACCGTTCGCCTAGGGCTGCGCGGCGACACGTTCAACCTCTTTCTGGACGGCAACCACGCTTAGCTCGGAAGTTCTCTATTACACGACGATGCAACGAACGCTGAAAGAACGAACCTGGCTCTTTGCCAAGGGCATTGCCATGGGCGCGGCCGACGTCGTCCCGGGCGTCTCGGGCGGCACCATTGCCTTCATCACGGGCATCTACGAAGAGCTGCTCGGCTCCATCCGCTCCGTCGACGGCAAGGCCCTCAAGAAGCTGTTCAGCGGCGATCTCCGAGGCTTCTGGCGGCATATCAACGGCGGCTTTCTGCTGGTGTTGTTCGTCGGCATCGGCGTCGCCGTGGTCTCGTTGTCGCGCGTCATCCTTTACTTCCTAGAAAATACGCCCGAGATGCTCTGGGCCTTCTTCTTTGGACTCATCGTCGCCTCGGCGCTGGTGGTGGGCCGCAAGGTGGGGCGATGGTCGGTGGGGACCGTAGCGGTGGGCCTCTTTGGGGTCGCGGCGGCCTACCTGATCACCGAACTCGCCCCGGCCGAGACGCCCACCGCGCTCTGGTTCATCTTCTTGTCGGGCGCGGTGGCCATCTGCGCCATGATCCTTCCCGGCGTCTCGGGCAGCTTTTTGCTCGTGCTGATGGGTAAGTACGAGTACGTGCTCGGCGCGGTGAAGGCGCTCGACTTCGGCGTGATCCTGACGTTTATGGGCGGCTGCTTGGTTGGGTTGCTCTCCTTCTCGCGCCTGCTGAAGTGGATGCTGGAGCGCCACTACGACCTCACCGTCGCCCTGCTGACGGGCTTTATGGTCGGCTCGCTCAACAAAGTGTGGCCCTGGAAGCAGACCCTACAGACCTACATGGACCGCCACGGCGTGGTGAAGCCGCTCGTGCAACAAAACGTACTGCCCACCGATTACCAGTCGCTGACCGGGCAGGCACCACACCTCTGGGAGGCGATCCTGCTGGCCGTGTTCGGCTTCGCGCTGGTCTACTTCATCGAGCGGATCACCACCCCGACCCAGCCCACCCCGGCGGTCGAAGAGACAGTCTGACCGTGCGACGCTACGGCCTCATCGGGCACCCCCTCTCACACTCTTTTTCGCCGGGTTATTTCGCCGACAAGTTTGCGCGCGAGGGCATCGCGGACGCCTCCTACGAACCCTTCGAGTTGCCTGACCTCGCCGCGCTGCCCGACCTGCTGCGCACCGACGACCTGTGGGGCCTGAACGTCACCATTCCTCATAAGGAGGGCGTGAAGCCTCACCTCGATGCGCTCGACGTTTCGGCCGAACGGGTGGGGGCCGTCAACGTGCTGGCCCGCCGGGACGCCCCCGACGGCACGCGGCGCTGGACGGGCCACAACACGGACTACTGGGGCTTCCGTACGTCGCTGGAGCGCTTCCTTCCCAACGGCTTCGCGGGGGCGGCGCTGATCCTCGGTACCGGTGGGGCGGCGCGCGCGGTGCGGGCCGTGCTCGACGACCTGGACGTGCCCTTCGGGGAGGTGTCGCGGACGCCCGAACGCAAGGCGCACGCTTACGAAGAGCTGACGCCCGAACTCATGCGGGCGCACCGGCTGATCGTCAACACCACGCCGCTGGGAATGTACCCGAACGTCGACACCGCCCCCCGTCTCCCCTACGGCGCACTGACCCCGGAACACTACCTTTATGACCTCGTCTACAACCCCGCCGAGACGCGCTTTATGACGCTGGGGCGGGCGGCGGGCGCACAAACCAAAAACGGGCTGGAGATGTTGCACCTGCAAGCCGAACGCTCCTGGTTCATCTGGACGAACGCGTAGCGTCGGTTCTCCCCACGTCGTATTTTTAGTTGTCCGCTCGCCCGGTTGCGGTCGGTCGTTAACGTTGCCCCGGTGCGGCATTGGTCTTCCTTTCCAAAGCACAAACTCTCATGCAGTTTGAGATCGTTTCCGAATTTAAGCCGAGCGGTGACCAGCCGCAGGCCATTGCTCAACTGACCGAAGGCGTACGTAACGGCGACCCGGCACAGGTGCTGCTCGGAGTGACGGGCTCGGGTAAGACCTTCACGGTGGCAAATCTGGTGCAGGAGGTACAGCGACCCACGCTCGTTTTAAGCCACAATAAGACGCTCGCCGCGCAGCTTTACGGCGAGTTCAAGCAGTTCTTCCCCAACAACGCCGTCGAGTACTTTATCTCTTATTACGACTACTATCAGCCCGAGGCGTACATTCCCACCACGAACGTCTTCATTGAGAAAGACTTAGCGATCAACGAAGAGATCGAAAAGCTGCGCCTCAGTGCGACGTCGGCGCTCATGTCGGGGCGGCGCGACGTGCTGGTGGTCGCCTCGGTGTCTTGCATCTACGGCATCGGTAACCCCGACGAGTTTCAGAAGGGCGTGATGCACGTGCAGGTGGGCGATGTGGTGGCCCGCAACGCATTTCTCTACAGCTTAGTGAACATCCTCTACAGCCGCACCGAGGCGGACTTCAAGCGGGGCACGTTCCGCGTGAAGGGGGATACCGTTGACGTCTTTCCAGCCTACGCCGATTTTGCCTTCCGCTTCTTCTTTTGGGGTGATGAGGTGGAGGCGATCCAGCGCATCGACCCGGCGACGGGCGCTAAAATCTCGGAGGAGCAGGTGATCTCGGTGTTCCCGGCCAACCTGTTCGTGACCGATAAGGAGACCACTAAAACGGCCATCCATGAGATTCAGGACGACCTGACGCGGCAGATCAATCACTTCGAAGTCGACCGGCGTTTTTTGGAGGCCCAGCGCATCAAAGAGCGCACGGAGTTCGACATGGAGATGATCCGTGAGCTCGGCTTCTGCTCGGGCATTGAGAACTACTCGCGCTACTTCGACCGCCGGCAGCCGGGCACGCGCCCGTTCTGTCTCATCGACTACTTTCCCGACGACTTCCTGCTGGTGGTAGACGAGAGCCACGTGACGCTGCCGCAGGTGCGGGCCATGTGGGGCGGTGACCGCTCGCGTAAGGTGACGCTGGTCGACTACGGCTTCCGCTTGCCGTCGGCGCTCGACAACCGCCCCCTCACGTTCAACGAGTTTGAGGAGCTTACCCGTCAAACGATCTACGTGTCGGCCACGCCCGGCGAGTACGAATTGCAGCGTGCCGAGGGCGTGGTGGTTGAGCAACTGATTCGCCCTACCGGACTGCTCGACCCCGTGATCGAGGTGCGCCCGAGCGGCAATCAGATCGACGATCTGCTGGAAGAGATCGACATTCGCATCCAACGCGAGGAGCGGGTGCTGGTGACCACGCTCACGAAGCGAATGGCTGAGGAGCTGCACAAATTTTTAGAACGCCTGAACGTCAAGTGCCGCTACATCCACTCCGATGTCAAGACCCTCGAACGGGTCGAAATCCTGCGCGACCTGCGGTTGGGTACCATCGACGTGCTGGTGGGCGTCAACCTGCTGCGCGAGGGGCTGGACCTGCCGGAGGTTTCGCTGGTGGCCATCATCGACGCCGACAAGGAGGGTTTTTTGAGAGATAACCGTTCGCTGGTGCAGACCATCGGGCGGGCGGCGCGCAACGAGCGGGGCACGGTCATCATGTACGCCGACAAGATCACCGACTCAATGCGTTCGGCCATCGACGAGACGAACCGCCGCCGGGCCGCACAACAGGCCTACAACGCCGAGCACAACATCGTGCCGCGTACGGTCCTCAAATCGCGCGAAGCCATCATGGGGCAGACCAAAGTGGCCGACTCGCGCCGCCGTGACCCCGCCGCCTACGGGAGCGGCAAAGCGCCTGCGCTGGCCGCTGAGCAACGCGCTACTTACACCAGCGCCGACGAAATCAGTGCCGCCATCAAAGACACGCAAAAGCGGATGGAAGACGCCGCTCGCGACCTGGACTTCATCGAAGCCGCCCGGCTCCGCGACGAGCTGTTCGAACTGAAGAGCCTCGCGAAAGACAAATGAGCCCGGCACGGCAAACGTGCGTTTTCATCTATCTAATGTTAATCCCTGTGCGGCTTTGTCAAAAACGCCCTGATCGAAATAATTTCCACATCACTCGGCATTTACCTACATTAAGCGGAGAAGCTCTGGAGTGATCGAGAGTTTTCCATAGCTGGTTGAAAGAGCCTGGAGTCAGCGTTGCGTACCGCATGCGGCTCCAGGTTTTTTTGTGCCTTTCTCCCGGCAAAAGTCTCTGCCGGCCCGCCGTCGCCTCGGACTCCCTCCCCGATCCCCAATTTTTTTAGCTTCCTTTTTCGCCCGGTAAAGACGCGCGAATTCCGGCCCCAAATTGTCCGTACGGCACTCAAAAGGCGAATTCATCTTCGCTGGCTACCGTAATACCGAGGGGTGATCTTTTCATTTTTCTCGTGACGTCACTTTGCGTAAGAACTTTTCTTTTTATTTTTAGTTCAATACTCAAATATTAACCCCTTACTCAATAATCCCCTTTATGAGCAAGTCCATTAAATTATCCGAGGAAGAACTTGACCAGTTCTTGGAGGTATACCAAGAGAAGAAAGAAGCACTCAATGCTGAGATGCAGCAATTGAAGTCGCGTATCGCCTCCATCAACGACATGATCAAGCAGTTGCAGGAGGCCAAAGGAGGCACCGTAGCCAAGGCTAAAGCGGCTGAGCCCAAAGGTAAAAAGCGTGGCCCCAAGCCGGGCAGCACCCGTAAGCGCAAAACCGGCTCAGAAGAGTCGCGCGTGTCGTTCGCGTCGCGCATCGTGGGGGCCATCGAGTCGCAAGACAAGGCCCTAAACGCCAGCGAGATTTTTGAAGTTATGGCCGATTCGAACCCCAACCGGGACGCGGCTTCCGACAAGAAAGACAAGCAAAACATTCACAGCAACCTGAATAATCTCTTCAAAAAGGGCGCACTCAAGCGCGTGAAGGACGGTCGTTCGTTTGCCTACGGACTCTCCGACTGGTTCGATGACCGCGGACAGATCGACATGGCCCACGCACCCGTTCGCAGCGAGGAGCCCGCCGAAGCCGAAGCATAGCGCTTCCGAGACATAAAAGAAGCCTTCAACTTTTTGTGGTTGAAGGCTTCTTTACGTTCAGAAACGCTGCTTTAGCCGACCGACGAGACATCAATAACGGGCGGGCCGTGCGCCGGGCGTCGTGTCAAGGATGAAGCGGCGGATGTCGTCGTTGGCCTGTTTTAAGTCTTCGCGCCGCAGGTACATCATGTGACCGCTGCGGTAGCCGTGGAAGCGAATCCGGTCGCGCATTTTGCCGCTCGGATCGATCTGCCACGTGGTGTATTTAGCGCCGAAGTAAGTAGTCGCGCCGTCGTAATAACCCGACTGCACCATGACGTGCAGATAAGGGTTTTGGGACATTGCCTGCCTCAACTGCTCGCGCGTGTTGTTGTTGCTCTGGTCCCAGGGGTACACCGGTCCGAACACGTTGTACTTCACGTCGGTGTAGAAGTTTAGCTCTTCGCGCATATAATGGTTGATGGCCGGGGTGAAGGCGTGCAGCCAAGAAGTAAGCTCGGCGTTGTAGTCGGGCGACGAGCCGGCGTCGTTGCGGTCCATGCCCAGATAACGGGAGTCCAGCCGCCCGATGGTCATGCCGTCGCGGTCGCGCAGCAGCTCCTTCCAAAAAAAGCGCGTGGGCACGTCTAAATTGTTGTGCAGCACGGCCCGCGTGGAGAGGCCCGAGTAGCGCGCCATCTGCCCGGCCACCCGTTGCCGCGCCGTCGAGTCGATAGCCCCGCCACGCGCCAGGGCGGGCAGCAGTTCGTCGATGGTGTAGGCTTCTACTTCGGGCAGCAGATCCGTGAGGTCACGCCGTTGCAGGTCATCGGGAAGCATCTTGTGGTGCCACGCCGCCGCCGTGTAGTAAGGCAGGTTCAGCGCCGACGACAGCGGGGTGTCCGATTCATAAAGCTTGTAGTCGGCGGGCGAGACCATGATCACGCCGTTCAGGTACATCCACTGCTGCGACTGCAACGCCCCGGCTAGCCCAGCCACCCGCGTGCCGCCGTAGCTTTCGCCGATCAGATACTTGGGCGAGAGCCACCGCTCGTGGCGCGTCACGAACGTATTCAGCCATTCGGCCAGGTAATCGATGTCGGCGTTAATGCCGAAAAACTGCTCGCGGTCGACTTTACCGCCCTCAGGAATGGTGCGTGAGTAGCCCGTATTGACAGGATTCACGTAGACGATGTCGGCCATGTCCAGCACCGAATAGGGGTTCTCGCGGTAGCCGTACGGTTGAACCGGGTATCCCTCGTCGTCGATCTTCAGCACGCGCGGACCGGTGTAGGCCACGTGCATCCAAACCGACGCGGAGCCGGGCCCGCCGTTGAACGAGATCAGCAGTGGTCGTCGCGACACGTCGGCCACGTCGTTGCGGCGGTAGTAGGTATAGTGCAGCGTGGCGATTATCCCACTGGTGTCGTTCCAGACGGGCTGCGTGCCGGTGATCGCCGTGTAGGCCACCCGACTGCCCCCGATGGTGACTTGGTGCTGCGTGGTGACCGTCGTGTCGGGCGGCACCTTGCGCGGCTGCCCCACGAGTGGACGGAGACAAAAGAACAAGCTTACGGTAAGCAGGGCGAGGGCGTACTTGTGCATACTTCGCAGAGAAGGGGTGTGAGAGAAAACTACGGGTGCAACAGCACCGAAGCCGGCGAGATAATCAGTCCCAGTCAGGAGACCAGCCGCGCGCCGCCCACGGGGTCGTAGAGGGCCGCTACCTGCGCCACGGTCCAGTCGATCTCTTCAGGCGTGTTGAACTTGCTGAACGAGAAACGTACCGTGCTCCGCTCCGGGTCGCAGCCGAGGGCCCGCAGCACGTGCGAGCCGACGTTCGAGCCGCTCGAACAGGCGCTTCCGCCCGAGGCGGCCACGCCCGCAATGTCGAGGTTGAACAAGAACATGTCGGCCATCTCGCAGGGAGGCAGGCTGACGTTCAGCACCGTGTATAGGCTGCGGTCCGGGTTCAGACAGTCGCCGCAGAACCGTACGTCGTCGATGCGCGCGCGCAGCCCTTCGGCCATGCGCTCCTTGAGATGTTCTACGTGCGCCCGGTGCGCGGCCTGTTCGGCCACGGCCAGTTCGAGCGCCTTTGCCAACCCCACAATGCCGGCCACGTTTTCGGTGCCGCCCCGCAGGTTGCGCTCCTGCGCCCCGCCGTGCAGCAGCGGGCTGATCTTGCGGCCGGCGTCGACGTAGAGGAAGCCGACGCCCTTGGGCCCGTGAAACTTGTGCGCCGACCCCACCACGAAGTCAACGGGGGTCTGGTCGAGGTTGAAGGAGAAGTGGCCGATGGTCTGCACGGTATCGCTGTGGAAGCACGCCCCGTGCGCCCGGCACCGCTCCCCGACCGCCCGCAGGTCGAGCAGGTTGCCGACCTCGTTGTTGCCGTGCATGAGCGAAACCAGCCCGCCCGGGTGCGCCGCCAGCCACGCCTCCAGTGCGTCGAGGTCCACGTGGCCGCGCGCGTCGAGGGTGGCGTACGTCAGTGCGATCTCGCCCTGCCCGGCCAAATGTTCGAGCGTGTGCAGCACGGCGTGGTGCTCGATGGCGCTGGTCAGCACGTGGCGGATGCCCAAAGTCCGGACGGCCCCAAGCAGGGCCGTATTGTCGGCCTCGGTGCCGCCCGAGGTGAAGAATATTTCGGCGGGCGCGGCTCCCAACAACTCGGCGACCTGCTTGCGCGATCGCTCGACGGCGGCGCGCACCTGACGGCCCCAGCCGTGGATGGAAGAGGGATTGCCCCAATGGTCGCGCAGATAAGGCACCATCGCGTCGAACACGGCGGGGTCTAGCGGGGTGGTGGCAGCGTTATCGAGGTAAGCACGCATGCCCCCTACGCTTTCTCGGTGATGATATCTTTGAGGTCGGCCATCAGCTTGCGCGTCAGGTTCTCGGCGGTCACCATCGAATCGGCCTCGGCGTAGATGCGGATAACCGGCTCGGTGTTGGAGCGGCGCAGATGCACCCACTGCCCGTCGAAGTGGATTTTGACGCCGTCGACGGTGCTGATCGGGTGGCGCTCGTACTTCTTTTGAATGCCCGCCAGCAGATGGTTGAGGTCGAGGTTGGGCTCCAGTTCGATCTTGTTCTTGGCGATGTAGTAACTCGGGTAAGCGCCCCGCAGCATCGAGACGCGCTTGCCGAACTGCGCCAGGTGCGTCAGAAAGAGGGCGATGCCCACCAGCGCATCGCGCCCGTAGTGCAGCGGCGGGTATATCACCCCTCCGTTGCCCTCGCCACCGATCACCGCCCCCTGCGCCTTCATCTCCTGCACCACGTTAACCTCACCTACTGCCGAGGCGAAGTGTTCGCCGCCGTGCCGTTCGGTGACGTCGCGCAGAGCCTGTGTCGACGAGAGGTTCGAGACCGTGTTGCCGCCGCCGTTCTGCTTCAGCACGTAATCAGCTACGGCCACCAGCGTGTACTCTTCACCGAAGGGCGTACCGTCTTCCGTCAGGAACGCCAGCCGGTCCACGTCGGGGTCGACCACGATGCCGAGGTCGAATTTGCCGCGCTCCATCTTGTTGCTGATGAACGTCATGTTCTCGGGCAGCGGCTCGGGATTGTGCGGAAACTGGCCGTCAGGCTCACAGAAAAATTTCTCCACGCGATTCACGCCCAGCGCCTCCAACAACATCGGCACGGCGATGCCCCCGGTCGAGTTCACCGCGTCGACGGCCACGCGGAAATCGCGCTCGGCGATGGCGTCGCGATCCACCAGCGGCAGCGCCAAGATGCGCTCGATGTGCAGCCTCAGCAGGTCGTCGCGCTGCCGGTAGCTGCCCAAGTGTTTTGCCTCCACGTAGCTGATCTCGTCGCTCTCAGCGATGTCCAGTACGACCGCGCCGTCGTCGGCCGTCAGGAACTCGCCGTCGGCGTTAAGCATCTTCAGGGCGTTCCAGGGGGCGGGGTTGTGGCTCGCCGTGATGATCAGACCGCCGTCGGCCTCCTCTTCGGTCACACCCAACTCCACCGTGGGGGTGGTCGAGAGGCCGAGGTCTACCACATCGATGCCCAGCGATTGCAGGGTCGCCACGACCAGGCGCGTCACCATCTCGCCGGAGGTGCGCGCGTCGCGGCCGATCACGACCTTGGCGCGCCCGGCCGCCGCTGCTTCACCCTCGGTGGGCTCCCGCTGCGCCAGCAGCCAGGTGCCATAGGCGGCGGTATACTTGACGACATCGGGAGGGGTAAGGCCTTCGCCGGGTTTACCGCCGATGGTGCCCCGAATGCCCGATATAGATTTAATTAAAGACACGTATGCTCCTGTTTTGAACGTGCAAAATACACAATCCAACCGGTGGACCGACGCAATAAGTGGGTGAAGGTCAAGCGCTACGGACGGCGGAACGCTCAATTTTAGGCAGATCAGACCGACTTCCCGTGGCCGAATCGCAGGTGCCGGGTTCTTTGCCGCAGGCACATTTGATGCCCTGCTGCTGTAGGAAAGGGTTCTGCGTGGCGCACGTGCCCTTAAATTCCCCCTGCTTCAAAAAGATGAGGCGTACTGACATCATCGCGAAGAAAGCGGCGATCAACCCAATGGCAAGCAGGACGGTGAGCATAAGGCAAAGGCGATAAAAACACTAGAAAAGACGAGCGGACGGCACCGGGCGGGGGCTCCCATTTGAGTAAAACGGGCACCTCCCGGACAAAGTTCAGCCGGACTAGAGCGGGCCCAAGTCCGGCCGAAAATCTGTCGATTTGAGAATGATCAGGCGCTCGCCGAGCGCGCTTTGAGGTCGATCTGCAAAAATACCTTCTTGTTGATGAGCTTGTCGCCCAGCGACTCGTCCGACATGTAGTTCAGTCCCCACTGGGTGCGGTCGATGTTGAACTTCGCCAGCGCGGTCACCTCGTCATCCGCCATTTCGATGCTGGCGGGGAAGGTCACGCTCTTGGTTTCGCCCTTCATAGTCAGGTTGCCCGTGATCATGTGGGTGGGGTTCTCCAGGCGGTACTCAGCATCATCGTCGTCCGCGTCTTCTTGGGGCATCGCGCCGGCCTCGTAGGGCTTCACACCGGTAATCTCGAAGTTGGCTTCGGGGTTGGCTTCTACGCCGAAAAAGTCGTCGCTCTTCAGGTGACCCGTCAGTTTCATGCGGCTGTCCTCGTCCATGCCCTCGTCAGTCACGGTCAGTGAGGTGAGGTCCATCTTGAAGGAGCCCGCCACCAGCTCGCCGCCTTCCACTTCCAGGGTGCCGTCGGTCACGTCGAACGTGCCCTGGTGCCGCCCGGTGGGTTTGGTGCCGACCCACATCACGCTGCTGGCCGACGGCACGGCCTGATAGGTCATCGCGCCGCTGCCCGCTTCGGCAACTTCTTGGGCCTCGCCGACTTCAGCCTCGGCACCTTTGGGCGCATCGGCGCAACCCGCCGCCCAGAGTAGGGAGGCCGACAGTAGGGAATAAGATAATACTTTACGCATAACAGAGAAAGGTTTAGGAGGGATGGGAATAGAACCCTTTATGGTTATTGGAACCCGTCTGAACTTTCTCTTCGGCTCAAGCAGGTTCTCACGGCCAAAGATAGAAGAGTCCGGCGGGTGCGCAAGGGCCGGCGGCTCTACGGATGCCCCGAGGGGCGGTCATATCCGGTGGCGCTCGGGCGCGCCGACGACCCACAACCCCGCGCCCCGAAAAGCGTTGGGAGAGTAGCCGGCGAACGGCCGCATTCAGGCCCGCCGCCACCCCCGACCCGACGCCACACCTCCCTCCCGTTATGCCTTCCTTGCCGCGCGTACGCTTCGTGATTAACCCCATCGCCGGGGTCCACGGCAAGCAAGACGTGCCCGCGCTTATTGAGCGACACCTCGACCGCCACCGGGCCCACGTCGAGGTCGTTCTCAGTGAATACGCTGGTCACGCGCCGATCCTGACGCGGCAGGCCGTGGCCGAGGGCGTCGACGTGATGGTGGCCGTGGGCGGCGACGGCACCATCAACGAGGTGGCCGGGCAGTTAGTGGGCACGCAGACGGCGTTGGGCATCGTGCCGCTGGGGTCTGGTAATGGGCTGGCGCGCCACCTAGGACTGCCGCTGACGGCCACCGGCGCGCTACAGCGGCTGAACGCTCGGCGTATCGTCCGGATCGACAGCGGGGTGATCGCCGACCGGCCGTTCTTCTGCACGGCGGGGTTGGGCTTCGACGCCCACGTGGGGGCGGTGTTCGCCGCCGGCGAGACCCGCGGCTTTCAGAAGTACGTGCGCACCACTCTGCGCGAGTATTTTACCTACGATCCGTTCCGGTACCGTTTGCAAGCCGGGGAGCACGCCGTCGACCAGACGGCCTTCACCGTCACCTTCGCCAACGCAGGGCAGTACGGCAACAACGCCTGGATTGCCCCCGAGGCCGACATCAGCGACGGCCTGCTGGACGTGTGCTGGATGCGCCCCTTTCCCAAGTGGCTCTTCCCGGTAATCGGCGCGCGGCTCTTCAGCCGCCGGCTGCACCACTCCGAGTTCCTCAAAATTTACCGCGCGCCCCGCGCCCGCCTCGACTTCGAGGGCGAACTTCCCGGCCACGTAGACGGCGAACCTTCGCTGTTCCGAGGGCCACTCGACGTATACGTGCGCCCCGCCAGCCTCGGCGTGGTGGTTTAAGAAAACCGTGATGGCTAAGAAGAAAACAATTGACTGGAAGGACCGCTTGGGAATGGTCTACTCGACTAACCCGGAATATCAGTACGACGAAGACGACGCGAACGACGCCGAGACGCTGCCGCCCGCCCGGCAGGACCTCCGCGTGCTGCTCGACAAGAAGAAACGCGGCGGCAAACAGGTGACGCTCGTGACGGGCTTCGTCGGCACCGACGACGACCTGAAGGCGCTCGGCAAGTTGTTGAAGTCGAAGTGCGGCGTGGGCGGCGCGGCCAAAGACGGGGAGATTTTCGTTCAGGGCGACCACCGCATCAAGGTGCTGCAACTGCTGAAAGACGCCGGCTATCGGGCCAAACCGTCGGGCGGCTGATGAACCGAAGCAGGCAAACCCGTTTTTATCTCGTCGATTCTAAAAGCCGGCTGTTTATCGCAATGAGCGCCTCCCCTCTCACCGCGTCTTTGACGGCATAGCCGAACGCGGAAGAACGTCGGCAGGCCGGCTCTATGG
>JBARYS010000209.1:0-5910 GCA_049648155.1 Catalinimonas sp.
TGCGGGTGGAGGCGGCGGACTTTCCCCGGTTTACGACGGACGTCGGAGGGTGTTGAAGTTTTCGTTTCGCCGGTAGTTTGGGTCATTTATGCGTGTCTATCGCCCCTCCACGCCCCTTTGGGCACAAGCAGTAGGACGACTTGCCCTACATATTGCGGGCTTACGTCGCTTCCGTGACACCGCCGTACGCCCCATCTGCTTGTAATGTGAATCAAATCAAACCTCGTAGGGTTGGTCCAAATCGTATTATGCGGGTGACTTCTCACGACACGACGGACGGACGCTCTCCCGCACGGCAGCCCGGGCGCAACTCGGCTAGCCGGGCAATACGTCGCCCTGCTGCTGAGTGGCTTCGGCGGTCCGGGGGCTTCGCCGACGTGGCCCGCGCTTGCCCGGGGTGGCAACGGGCTGTGATGGGACCTGCCGACCCGCCGCCCGACATCTTCACCACGTGCAACTGGCCTGAATTGTCTATCATTGAGCGAAGAATCTTTTTATGAACCCCCGTGCCGCCCTCGTTTTCATTACCATCTGCCCTTCGGGGTAGGGAACGTGGCGCGCTCAAACGTAACGACCCTCCCCGCCGCCGCGAGGAGGGTTTTCCTTTGTCATGACGACCCAGACTACCCCCGCCTTCACGATCACCGACGTCCAGACCGCCGCCGCCCGCCTGCGTGGCGTCGCCTTCGAAACGCCCTTGCAGCGCCACGACCGCCTGAGCGAGGCCTACGGCGCGCACCTCTGGCTGAAGCGCGAAGATTTGCAGGTGGTGCGCTCGTACAAAATCCGGGGGGCGTACAACAAGATGAGCACGCTCACCGACGCCGAGCGCGCCCAGGGCGTAGTGTGCGCCAGTGCGGGCAACCACGCGCAGGGCTTCGCCATGGCCTGCCGGCGGCTGGGCGTGCGCGGCACGGTGTTCATGCCCGCCCCCACGCCCCGCCAGAAGATCACGCAGGTGGAGATGTTCGGCGGCGACTGCATCCGCGTGGTGCTGCACGGCGACACGTTCGATGACGCCCAGCGGGCCGCGCAGGCGCTGGGCGATGCCGAGGGGCTGACGTTCGTGCCGCCGTTCGACGACCCGCGCGTGATTGAGGGGCAGGCCACGGTGGGGCTGGAGATCATGCGCCACGCGCCCGAGCCCATCGACTACCTTTTTCTGCCGGTGGGCGGCGGCGGGCTGTCGGCGGGCGTGGGCACGCTCTTCCGGCAGATGAGCCCCGCCACGCGCATCATTGGTGTGGAGCCGGCCGGTGCGCCCGCCATGCACACGTCGTTGGCGCGGGGCGAGCGCGTCGTACTCGACCACATCGACACGTTTGTCGACGGGGCGGCCGTGCGGGCGGTGGGCGCGCGCAACTTCGAGCTCTGCCGCCACTGCCTCGACGAGGTGGCGCTGGTTCCCGAGGGCAGGGTTTGCCAGACGCTGCTCGACCTCTACAACCGTGACGCCATCGTGGCCGAGCCGGCCGGGGCGCTGGCCATCGCTGCCCTCGACGACTACCGCGAGCAGATCCGAGGCAAGCGGGTGGTGTGCGTGGTGTCGGGCGGCAACAACGACATCGACCGCATGGCCGAGGTGAAGGAGCGCGCCCTGCTGTACCTAGGCTTGAAGCACTACTTCATCGTGAAGTTCCCCCAGCGGGCGGGGGCGTTGCGCGAGTTCGTGACCGACGTGCTCGGTCCCCACGACGACATCGTCCACTTCGAGTACTCCAAGAAGACCAGCCGTGAGCGTGGCCCCGCGCTGGTGGGCGTCGAACTGCGGTCGCCCGAAGACTTCGAGCCGCTGGTGGCCCGCATGAAGGCGGCTTCGTTCTACCGCGAGTACCTGAACGACCGCGCCGACTTGTTTCAGTATCTGGTGTGAGTCGGCAATGGAACAGGTTTCTCGTCGCCGTTTAATAAGTAGACTTGTTCACAACTTACCGAACGAGTCTAATAACTACCCATCGTTTTCGTGTGTGGGTTTTAATTAAGTGCAAAACACAGCCGGTCCGCGGCAGTACGCTGATTTGATCTGAGCCGCTACCGCTCTTCCCCACAAGCAAAAACCCCCGGCTCGTCAGAACCGGGGGTTTTGTATGAAGCGGTGGGGGCGCGATTACATCATGCCGCCCATGCCACCCATGCCGCCGGGGCCACCGGACATGGCGGGCTCCTTATCTTCGGGGTCGTCGGCCACGACACACTCGGTGGTGAGCAGCAGCGAAGCGATCGAGGCGGCGTTCTCCAGCGCCAGGCGCGTCACCTTGGTCGGGTCGATGATGCCGGCGGCGAAGAAGTTCTCGAAGCGGTCCTCGCGGGCGTTGTAGCCGTAGTCGCCTTCGGTTTCGCGGATCTTCTGGATCACGACCGAGCCTTCCTGACCGGCGTTGCCCACGATGGTGCGCAGAGGCGCTTCCAGCGCGGTGCGGATGATGTTCACACCGATCTTTTCGTCTTCGTTGTGGGCTTCGACACTGTCGAGCGTGCTCAGGGCGCGGATCAGGGCGATACCACCGCCGGGGATGATGCCCTCCTCAACGGCCGCGCGCGTGGCGTGCAGGGCGTCGTCGACGCGGTCTTTCTTCTCCTTCATCTCCACCTCGGTGGCGGCACCGATGTAGAGGATGGCCACGCCACCCGACAGCTTCGCCAGGCGCTCTTGCAGCTTCTCGCGGTCGTAGTCGGAGGTAGTGTTCTCGATCTGTTGTTTGATCTGGTTCACGCGGCCCCGGATGTCGTCCGACGAGCCGGCGCCGTTCACGATCGTGGTGTTGTCCTTGTCGATGATGACCTTCTCAGCCGTGCCGAGGTAGTCGAGCGTGGCGCTTTCGAGCTTGTAACCGCGCTCTTCGGAGATCACCGTGCCGCCCGTCAGGATGGCGATGTCTTCCAGCATGGCCTTACGACGGTCGCCGAAGCCGGGGGCTTTTACGGCGGCCACCTTCAGGGCACCACGAATCTTGTTCACCACCAGCGTGGCCAGGGCCTCACCCTCGACGTCTTCTGAGATGATTACCAGCGGCTTGCCGGTCTGTGCCACCTGCTCAAGTATGGGCAGCAGCTCCTTCATCGAAGAGATCTTCTTGTCGTAGATCAGGATAAAGGGCGACTCCGCCTCGGCTTCCATCTTCTCGGTGTTAGTCACGAAGTAGGGCGAGAGGTAGCCACGGTCGAACTGCATACCTTCCACCGTCTTTACTTCGGTCTCGGTGCCTTTGGCCTCCTCGACCGTGATCACGCCGTCCTTACCAACCTTGTCCATGGCGTCGGCGATCATGGTGCCGATCTCCTGGTCGCTGTTGGCCGAGATGGTGGCCACCTGCGAGATTTCGTTCGAGCTGCTGATCGTGCGCGACTGCGCCCGGAGGCTCTCGGTCACCTTCAGAATAGCTTTGTCGATGCCGCGCTTCAGGTCCATCGGGTTGGCACCGGCGGTCACGTTCTTGATGCCCGCCGTGAAGATTGCCTGCGCCAGCACGGTAGCCGTCGTGGTGCCGTCACCGGCCGAGTCGGCGGTCTTCGAGGCAACTTCCTTCACGAGCTGTGCGCCCATGTTTTCGATGGGGTCCTTAAGTTCGATCTCCTTGGCGACGGTGACGCCGTCTTTGGTGATCGAGGGGGCACCGAATTTCTTGTCGAGGATCACGTTGCGGCCCTTGGGCCCGAGGGTGACCTTCACGGCGTCGGCCAGCGTGTCGACGCCCTTCTTAAGGCGCTCGCGGGCGGCGGTATTGAAATGAATGGTCTTAGACATATCTTTTGGAGATTACTGAAGTTAGTGTGAAAAAAAAAGCGGATTGGGCAAGGGGTCGTCCCGTTTAGACAATCGCGAAGATGTCCGACTCCCGCATGATGAGGTAGTCCTCGGTGTCAATCGTGACTTCCGTACCGGAGTACTTACCGTAGAGAATCTTGTCGCCGACCTTAACGGTCATCGGCTCGTCTTTTTTGCCGTTGCCTACGGCCACGATCTCGCCGCGCTGCGGCTTCTCTTTGGCGGTGTCGGGGATGATGATGCCCGAGGCGGTCTTCTCTTCGGCGGCAGCGGGCTTGACCACCACGCGGTCCGCCAGCGGTTGGATGTTCACTGACATAAATGGATTTCGTTTAAGGTAAACAGTTGGTTTGTTCGCAGCGCCGTGGCTGCTTGCCCCCTCGCAGCGATTGTTATGCCACCCGCCGTACGGACACCCGGAAAGTTCCCGAATCCGACATTATTGCAGGTTTTCGGGCGTTTCTCGTGTCCTCACCCTGACAAGATTTCAAAGCAATGTCCGACTTCACGAAGCTGCGCGTCGGTAACCACCGGGAGCACCACAACAAGCCTAAATTCGTTTGGCGGATGTACGTACGAACGCACTTTTATTTGGTATAGTCGTGCGGCGTGTTGTAATATAGTTGTCATGTTCTAAAATCTCTTTTCCGCTGACCATGACAAAACTGCACGCCGGGTGGCTCACCGAAGGGCTGATCGACTTTGAATACAAGCGTTATCTGCTGCTGGCTTACTTCCAACAGGTGGAGGCTTGCTTCCATCAGCAGCACCTCTATCCGACCATGTCGGACCTCGTGTTTCACTACCGAAACCTTTTGCAGGTGCGCGACAACAAGCAACTGCTGCGCGAGAACTTTCCGAAGGAAATCTCTAAAGCCGACTTCCGGAAGCTGAGGCTGGTCTACGAAGAGATGATCGAAGAGGGGGCCGTGATGCGCGAGCTGGAAGAGATCATCCAGTACTCGGTGCCGGAGTTTCAGCGCTACCTCGAAGCGGGGCGGGCGCTCTACCGCTTCGTTGAGGAAGGGCTGCAGATTAGCCCCGTCGGCTTGACGCCCCTTAACCCGTCGTCGGGCTACGTGTTCCTCCTCCCGCACGGGGAGGGCGACACGAACGTGTACGAATACCAGGTGACGATCTTCGAAGGGGCCGACGAGACCTTCCGCGGCATCCGAATGCAGTTCCTGGAGTCGGTCCGCAAGCAGCGCACCTACACCTACGAAGCCCTGAAGGTGGACCTGACCCGCCGCTACCGCAACCTCTCGCACACGGCCGCTTACCTGATCGAGGCGCGCGTGCCCTGCCCCGTAAACGAAACTCTACTGCCGGTCGCGAAGCGCTCGCTGGTAAAGTATTTGGCCACGGCAGCTTAACCCCGGAAAGTCACCGCAGCACCAGAACCCCGGACCGGGCGGCATTGGCCGTCCGAAACCGCAGGGCCACCCGGGCGGAGCGGAGGCCACATAATTTAGCCGCCGAACGGGTTCGACGTGTCGGCGTCGTCAATGTCTTGCAGGGGTGCAGCCTCCTCGTCGGGACCCTGCGGCAGGGCGGGCAGCGTGCCGGCGGCGCGCTCCACGTTCACACTGCTGGGCGCGTCGGAGGTGGTGTCGTTGTTGTTGACGATGAAGCCGCTGCTGACGGTCAGCACCATGATGCCGATCGCAAAGCCCCAGGTAAGCTTTTCGAGCAGGTCGTTCGTGCGCTTCACGCCCATCATTTGGCTGCTGCCGCCACCGCCGAAGGTGCTCGACAGGCCGCCGCCCTTGGGGTTTTGCGCGAGGACAATCAGCGTGAGTAGCACGGCCAGCAGGATGATCAGCACCAGCATGATGATGAGGACAACAGACATGTCAAGGACGGTTAAGGGTGGTGGTGGCGGCGGCGGGTGGGTGGAAAGGTGTGGCTTCCGGCCCCTTCGTACGCATCCGTAAAAGCTTATTTCGAGGAGTCTTTCTTCAGGTCTCTAATTCGCGCCGCAAAGTACGCTTTTTTCTCGGGGTGCTTCTCGCCAAGACGCTGATAAATGTCGATGGCCTTCTTGTTCTTGCCCTGCCGCACCATGATCTGCGCCAGGTTCTCCGAGATCAGGTCGTCGTTAAACCGCGAGCTGGCCGACGACAGGTCGTCGGCCGACTTGGGCG
>JBARYS010000210.1:0-11662 GCA_049648155.1 Catalinimonas sp.
CATATTACAAACGTTCGGGTTTAGGGAACGAAATCAGCGGTGGTTAGTTGCCCCCCGGGTTTGACCGCAAATCTAGATTTTTTACAATGAACACGTTCGACACCACCTACTGGGAAGGGCGCTACCAGCGGCAGCAGACACAGTGGGACGCCGGCAGCATCACCACGCCGCTGCAGACGTATTTCGACGGCCTGCACGACCGCACGTGGCGCATCTTGATTCCCGGCGCGGGCAACAGCTACGAAGCGGGCTACCTGCACGAGCGCGGGTTCTTGAACGTTTACCTCTGCGACGTGGCCCCCACGCCCCTCGAAAATTTCCAACGCCGCCACCCGGACTTCCCTCCCGAGCACCTGCTGCACCAGAACTTCTTCGACCTTACGGGGGGGGCGTATGACCTGATCGTCGAGCAGACGTTTTTTTGTGCCCTTGCCCCCGCCCTGCGGCCTGATTATGCCGCCCAAATGCACCGCCTGCTCAAGCCCGGCGGGCGGCTGGTGGGGCTCTTGTTCGATGCGCCGCTCAACCAAGACCACCCGCCGTTCGGAGGCGACCGCACGGAGTACCTAACTTACTTCGAAGGCTTGTTCGAGGTCCACACCTTCGAGCGCGCCCACAACTCCATTCCCCCACGGGCGGGGCGGGAGTTGTTCGTCGACCTGCGGCGACCGGTAGCATGAAAAAACCGCCCTAGGTGCGGAACACCGGGGCGGTTTGATGTAAGAGCGTGTGATTTAGCTAGACCGTCAGCCCCGTGGGGCGCGGCACGTGCGGAAGCGGGCTGAAGTCTTCGGGCAGGCGGTCGATCAAAAGGTCGTCCACGTGCGAACCGGGCGGCAGGTCGATGATCGGCAAGTTGGCGTCGTCGGCCGAGCCGCCGTTGTCGTCGTTGTTCGGTGGAAACTTCGTTTGTTTAAGCAGACGAATGATGATCCACGTAAAAAGGATGATGCTGATGGCGCAGACTAAGAAGTAGTAAAAAGTCATGACTGTAATCCGTTTTGGATCGGCTTCTTGGCGTTGGTGAGGGCAACTGTCCGCCCCCGCGCAGGGCGCGGGAAGCGTCGCAGGAGGCGGGAGCCGGCGGACGGTGGCGCGGCAAATGGCGTCCGCGCCTAATCGGGTGGTTCTCACCTTCCTACTGAAGAAGTAACGGGAAACGTGGCCGGGATGTTGGCGCATTTCTACGCGCCTTTTACCGTAACAAGTCATGACCTAAGGCACCGTGCCGCGCCCCTATCCCTTCTCCGTTACGACAGACAATTTAGGGCGCTTGTCTGCCCGCCGCAAACCGCCGGGCGCGGGGGCACGTGCTAAAAAAACGGGCGCTTATTGTTAGGCGGATTTACCCTTGGGTCTGGGCGTAACGCTTGCGCTCGTTGGGGTCGAGATAAATCTTCCGCATGCGGATCGACTTGGGCGTCACCTCGATGTACTCGTCCTTTTGAATGTACTCCATGGCCTCTTCGAGCGAGAACTGAATCTTGGGAGTAATGCGCACCGAGTCGTCGGAGCCTGACGCCCGGACGTTCGTCAGTTTTTTACCTTTTTGGATGTTCACCTCGATGTCGTTGCTACGGTTGTGCTCGCCGATCACCTGACCGGCGTAGACGTCCTCGCCGGGGTCGACGAAGAACTGGCCGCGGTCCTGCAACTTGTCGATGGCGTAGGGAGTGCCCACGCCGGTCTCCATCGAGATCAGCGAGCCGTTGTTGCGCTCCGGGATTGCCCCCTTGAAGGGCTCGTATTCGCGGAAGCGGTGCGTCATCACGGCCTCGCCCGAGGTGGCCGTCAGCACCTGGTTGCGCAGTCCGATCAGCCCGCGTGAGGGGATGTTGAACTCCAGATGTTGCAGATCACCCTTAGGCTCCATCACTACCAGTTCGCCCTTGCGCTGCGTGGCCAACTCGATCACCTTGCCGGCGGCCGTGTCGGGCACGTCCACCACCAGCGTCTCGACCGGCTCCATGCGGTGGCCGCCCTCCTCCTTGTAAAGCACCTGCGGCTGGCCCACCTGCAACTCGTAGCCCTCGCGGCGCATGGTCTCGATCAGCACCGAAAGGTGTAGGATGCCCCGGCCGAAGACCAGGAAGCGGTCCTCGCTGTCGGTCTCCTGCACGCGCAGTGCCAGGTTCTTCTCCGTCTCGCGGAACAAGCGGTCGCGCAGGTGGCGCGAGGTCACAAACTTGCCCTCGCGCCCAAAGAAGGGCGAGTTGTTAATGGCGAACAACATGCTCATCGTCGGCTCGTCGATGGCGATGCGCGGCAGCGGCTGTGGGTCGTCGGCGTCGGTGAGGGTGTCGCCGATCTCGAAGCCTTCGATGCCGGTGACGGCGCATATCTCGCCCGACGAGACCGCCTCGACGCGCGCGCGGCCCAGCCCTTCGAACACCTGAATCTCTTTGACGCGCGACTTGGTGATGACGCCGTCGGCCTTGCAGAGGGCAATCGGCTGCCCCTCGCGGAACGTGCCCCGGTGCACCCGCCCAATGGCGATACGACCCACGTAGGTCGAAAAGTCGAGCGAGGTGATCTGCATCTGCGGCACCCCTTCGAGCACCGGCGCGGGCGGAATGTGCTCGACGATGGCGTCCAGCAAAGGCGTGATGGTGTCGGTAGGCTGCTGCCAGTCGGGGCCCATCCAGCCGTTTTTGGCCGACCCGTAGAGCGTCACGAAGTCGAGCTGCTCCTCAGTAGCGTCGAGGTTGAACATCAGGTCGAACACGGCCTCGTGCACCTCGTCGGGGCGGCAGTTGGGTTTGTCGACCTTGTTGACGATCACGATGGGCTTCAGCCCCAGTTGCAGCGCCTTGCTGAGCACGAAGCGCGTCTGCGGCATCGGCCCCTCAAAAGCGTCTACGAGCAAGAGCACGCCGTCGGCCAGCTTCAGCACACGCTCCACCTCACCGCCGAAGTCGGCGTGACCCGGCGTATCGATGATGTTGATCTTCACGTCGCCGTAGCGCACCGAAACGTTCTTCGAGGTGATGGTGATGCCGCGCTCACGCTCCAGGTCTTGGTTGTCGAGAATCAGGTCGTCGAACTCCTGGTTCTCCCGGAAGATCTTGGAGGCGTGGATGATTTTGTCCACCAGCGTGGTCTTGCCATGATCGACGTGGGCGATGATAGCAATGTTGCGAAGGTTCTGCTGCATATTCGGCCGCAAAGATACGAGGATGCCCGCTAGGCGAACACCCAAAGTCCCGGCTGCGTACGTTCGAAGAGGCAGCGTACACTTTGCGACCTCTTCCGGATGTTGAGGAGTCTCGACGCATCGCCGCAAAGCGGGACAAAGAATCTACAAGGCATGTTCGGCAAGTCGTCAAACGGCTGCAAGTGGCGGTCGCCGTTTGTGGTGCAAGCGACCTTACCACGGCCGAACTGAATTGCAAATGCTCCGGCGGGGCGCTATCTTGCGCCTCTTTTAAATTATTCTAAATAAGCGGCATGGCACGCACGGCAGCGGATTTACGGGTAGGCGAGGCGGCCCGGGTTCGTGGCTTCAGCGACGCCGAACTCTCTTTGAAGCTGCTCGAAATGGGCTGTCTGCCCGGCAGCTCCGTTTATCTCTGCCGCAGAGCACCGCTTGGCTGTCCACTCTACCTTCGGGTGCAGGATTACCACCTCTCGATCCGTAAGGCCGACGCCGCGACCATCCTGCTGGACGTATGATTGCCCAGGACCTCCGGCGCGTGGCCCTAGTGGGCAACCCCAACGCCGGCAAGACCTCCCTTTTCAACTTGCTGACCGGCCTCAACCAACAGGTCGGCAATTTTCCCGGCGTCACGGTCGACAAAAAGACCGGCGCGATGCGGTGGCAGCCCGGCGTGCGCGCCACGCTGATCGACCTGCCGGGCACTTATAGCCTCTACCCGAAGTCGCCCGACGAACGCATCGTGCTCGACGTGCTGACCCGCCCCGACGGCCCTGACTACCCTGACGTGGTGGTGATGGTGGCCGACCTGACAAATCTGAAGCGCCACCTGCTGCTGTTCAGCCAACTTTACGACCTGGCGCTGCCGGTAGTGCTGGCCATCAATATGATCGACGTGGCCGAGCGCATCGGCGTGGGGGTGAACGCCGCCCACCTGGCCCGGCGGCTAGGCGTGCCGGTGGTCTTTGTGAACGGCCGCACCGGACAGGGCCTAAGCCAACTCCGCGAGGCCGTACGGGAGGCACGTCCCGCCGATCAAAAGCCTTTTTTCAACGCGCGCACGGAGGTGCCGGAGGCGGTCGCGGCCGTGCGGAACCACTTCGACCTGCAGAACGACTACCTCGCGTACCTCTACCTGCACCACGGCGGTACGAGCATTCCCCTCGGCGACACGGCGTCGGCGTTTCTCGCCGAGCAGCGGCGCGCCGCCGGCTTCCAATCTACCACCCAACAGGCCCACGAGACTGTGGCCCGTTACCGGGCCATCGACGAGTTGCTAAGTGGAGCCATGAGCGGCGGCCCGGTGCCCGAGGGCGAGGCGTTCAGCGAGAAGGTCGACGGGGTGCTGACGCACCCGGTGTGGGGCTACGCGCTCTTCTTCGGCGCGCTGTTATTGATTTTTCAAGCCCTCTTCGCCTGGGCGACTTACCCCATGGACCTGATCGACGGGGGCATCGCCCGCCTGAACGAGGGGCTGCGCGGTGCCCTGCCCGCCGGGCCGCTGGTCGACCTGCTCACCGACGGCATGATCGCGGGCGTGGGGGGCGTGCTGATCTTCGTACCGCAGATCGCCCTGCTGTTCTTCTTCATCGCCGTGCTCGAAGAGACGGGCTACATGGCGCGCGTGGTGTTTCTGATGGACCGCATCATGCGGCGGTTCGGGCTGAACGGCCGCAGCGTGGTGCCGCTGGTCTCGGGTTGGGCGTGCGCCATCCCGGCGGTCATGTCGGCGCGGACCATCCAAAACCGCAAGGAGCGGCTGATAACCATCTTCGTGACGCCCCTGATGAGCTGCTCGGCGCGCCTGCCCGTCTACACCGTGCTGGTGGCGCTGGTGGTGCCCAGCCAAAGGGTGCTCGGCGTGCTGAACCTGCAAGGGCTGCTGCTGCTGGGGCTGTATGCGCTCGGCTTCGTGGCGGCGGTGGGGTCGGCGTGGGGCATGAAGCAACTGCTGCGCAGCCGCGAGCGCAGCCACCTCGTCATGGAGCTGCCCGACTACCGGATGCCACGCTGGCGTAACGTGCTGCTCACCGTCTGGGAGAAGGTGCGCGTCTTCGTTTGGGAGGCCGGCAAGGTGATCGTCGCCATCTCGATCCTGCTCTGGGGGTTGGCCTCGTTCGGGCCGGGCGGGGCCATGAACGACGCCGAGGCCGAGGTGCGCGCCACGTGGCAGAGCAACGCCCCCGCCGCCCACGGCTACACCACGCAAGGTCAGCGGGTCGGCGAGCGCACCGAGGTGGCCACCAGCGCCCCCACCCTCGACGACGCGGTGGCCGCGAGCCGCCTGGAGGCCTCCTACGCCGGGCACCTGGGGCGCTTCATCGAGCCGGCGATTCGCCCACTGGGTTTCGATTGGAAGATCGGCATCGCGCTGGTGACCTCTTTCGCCGCGCGCGAGGTGTTCGTCGGCACCATGAGCACGCTCTACAGCATCGGCGCGTCCGACAACGAGGGGCAGACCATCCGCCAACGGCTGCGTGCCGAGCGCAACCCTGCCACGGGCGGCCCCCGCTTCACGCCGGCGGTGGCCCTTTCGCTGCTGCTCTTCTACGTGTTCGCCATGCAGTGCATGAGCACGCTGGCCGTGGTGCGGCAGGAGACGCGCTCGTGGTGGTGGCCGCTGCTGCAACTGGTCTGGATGACGGGGCTGGCCTACGGGGCGAGTCTGCTGGCCTACCAGGTGCTGTCGTGACCCTGTGCCCCGCCGCTTTTGGGGGCGGGACTACAACCACCGAGGCCCGCGCGTGCGTGGCGCACCCCTCCGAGCAACTGAAGCTCCAGAAGATCGTCGGCTGCGCCATGACGAAGAACCACGCTTCGCTGCGCGTACTTGAAAAAGTGGGGATGCGGTGCGTCGGCGAGACGAGCCTGAACAACACCTCGGCCGAACTCTGGGAGATCAAGGCGTCGTGAGGTGCCCGCGCCAGCCGTACGGGCGGCCGTAGGCGTGCACGATGTCGAGGGCATCGGAGCGCGACACGCCGCCGGGGTTCAGGCCGGGCGCGCCCTCGGGAATCGGCACGCCGAGTGCTTCGTAGTAGTCCACCCAGGCGGGGAACGTCCGGCCGGTGGCGGGGTCCAGAAACGTCATCGGCTGAACAGTGAACAAGCCGAACACCTCCTGCACCAGCTCCGAGCAGTAGTACGTCGAGTCGTCCATCCGGTAGACCCGGTCGTACGGTCGCCCTTCGTAGTGCCGCAGTTGCGCGAGCGCGTCCGGAATGCGCGCCCGGTGGGCGGCCTTCAGGCGACCCACCACCACTTTCGGGCGGCCCGACGCGTCGGCACTGCGCCGGAGGAAGTTGGCCAGCGGCGTCCGCACCACGCCCGCCGCGACGGCCTCGGTGATCCAGACGCGGTCGCCCTCCACCCGCGAGACGATCCCCACGTGCGAGAAGTCCGCCCCCTCCGTGCCCTCAGTCACCGCCTCGATGGCGTCGCAGAGCGGTCCGCAGTCCAGGTCCTGAAAGAGCAGGTCGCCGGGTTGTAGTCTGAACCCTTGCCCAAACACCGGACCCATCATGACGAAAAGAAAGAGGCAGAGCGTGGCTTTCATCCCGCGAAGGTATCAGCCCGCGTCCAAGCCCAGGATTTCGCTGCAATCCAGCCGCAGGTCGGGCAGCGTGTGGGCCGTAACCGTCTCGCCGGGGAAAAGGCATGAAAAAACCCGGCTTGGGGGCCGGGTTTAGAAGTTCGAATACGGTTTCGGGAGGCGCTAGAAAGTGAACGTACCGTCGGCCATTACCTGCTCGTCGTCGAGCCAGATGTTCGCGCCGGTCATCACGCAGTCGATGTGCGTGGTCGAGCGCCACTTTGCGCCGGTGTGCTCGGAGTAGGGGTGGCCGAAGGCGATGTGGATGCCGGGGATTTTCTCGTCTTGCAAGATGTGCCCGATCACCTCCTTGACGGCGATGTTGGTGCCGATGGCGAACTCGCCGGCGCGGTCCGAGTTCTCGTCGGTGTGCGTGTACGTGTTGAACTCGTCGAGCAGCTCCTGGTTGTCGCACGCCAAGTGCTGGATGCGCCCCTCCTTCAGGTCGATCGTCAGCGGCGTGGCCTTCAGGTCGCCGTACTTCTCGCAGAGGTAATCGCCCACCACGCCGTCAACCACAAAGGTGCCGTCGACCGTCACGGGCGAAGTAAAGATTTCGCCGCCCGGCAGGTTGCCCCACTTCTCGGGGGTAATCAGACCACTGGTCTTGATCCACTTGATCTCGGGCGTGAAGCGGGCCACCAGGTCGGTACCCGCCGCCGAGGTCACGCGGATCGTCTCCGCGCGCCGCGCCTTGGCAATCAGGCGGCTGCTCAGCTCGTCGATGGCCCTGAAATCGGCGCGCATCCCTTCGAGCATGATCTGCCGGTTGATGTTCACCATGTGGCCGTGGCGCAGGGCGCGGCGGTTGATCACGTCGCTCATCTGGATGCGGGCGCGCAGCTCGCCGGTCTGGGCCTGGGCACAGAAGATGCTTACGTCGGCCGTTTCGAGCGCTTCCAGGAAAGCCGCCGGCATCTCCTTGGCCGGGCGCGGCAGGTGATCTTCCCACACGAAGAAATGACATTTGGCCCCCACCTGCTCCACCTCAGCCAGCAGCGCGGAGGCGATCTCCAGGGTCTCGTTGTCGGTTAGAATAGCAATGCTCTCGTGCGGCTGCAACCGCAGACAGACGTTGATGGCACTATGGGCACCCTCTTGGAAGGCGGGGTCGAACGTTACTTTTTGGGTGGTCATCATCTCTATAAATCAAAATCTTGAAGGTATGAGTAGTGGCCTCCGTCGGTTTTGAGGCATCTTTAGGAAACGAAAAAGACCTTCCGGTGGTTCGCCGTGCCTACGAAACTACGCCTCGGCGTCTGTCCTTAAAGAAGGAAGTCGACGATTTGCGATGAGCAAACGGCGATTTCACCGCAACGATCCGCGTGGGTGGGTATTCAGTCCAGCCCAATGTACGTCTCCGAGATGATGTGGTCGACCACCTTCTTCAGGTCGCCGGTCTCTTCGAACACTTTCAGTTGGCGGTCGGCCCCGCTGCCGAGCTTCATCATCTGACGGATGTACTCCACCTCGTGACGCGACCCCAGCTCGTCCACCACGTCGTCGACAAAGCCGAGCAACTCCTCGATCAGCGCCCGGGCGGACATCTCTTCCTTCTTGCCGAAGTCGATCAGGTTGCCTTCCAGGCCGTAGCGGGCGGCACGCCACTTGTTCTCGTTGATCAGCGAGCGGCGGTAGAGGCGGAAGCTCAGGTTTGACTTCATCAGCTTGTAGAGCTTGGCCACCACGGCCTGCATCAGGGCGGCCAGCGCGATGGTCTCGTCCACGCGCATGGGCACGTCGCAGATGCGGAATTCGACGGTGTTGAAGAACGGGTGCAAGCGCACGTCCCACCAGATTTTTTTGCCGTTGTCGATGCAGCGCGTCTTGGTCAGGATGTGGATGAACGTGTCGTACTCGGCGGCGCTCTCGAAGTATTCAGGAATACCCGTACGAGGAAACTTGTCGAACACTTTGGTGCGGAACGACTTGAAGCCCGTGTTGCGCCCCTCCCAGAAGGGCGAGTTGGTCGACAGTGCGAAGATGTGCGGCAGGAAGTAGCGCGAGGCGTTCATGATCTCGACGCCCACCTCGCGGTTTTCGATGCCCACGTGCACGTGCAGGCCGAAGATGAGGTTCGAGCGGGCGGCCTCTTGCAGCTCGTTGACGATCTCGTGGTAGCGCGGGTTGTCCGTGATCGCCTGGTCCTGCCAGCGGGAGAACGGGTGCGTGCCGGCGGCGGCAATACGCAGCCCCTGCCGGGCGGCCAAGTCGGCGATCATCTTCCGCAGGTAGGTCACCTCCCGGCGGGCTTGCCCGATGTCGGCGCAGATGTTGGTGCCCACTTCGACGACGGCCTGGTGCATCTCGGCCTTAACTTGCTCTTTTAGAAACACCTTGCCGCCCTCCACGATCTGCATCATGTGCGAGCGTAGTTCGCGCGTCTCGGGGTCAATCACCTGAAACTCTTCTTCAATGCCAAGAGTGAACTGCGTCATCTGAGGAGAGGATGTAAGAATGGGAGAAATGTACGATCAAATCGAGCGATGCGCTAAAACAGGAGCGTTTAGGGGACATTTTTCGTGAAACTTCCCCCTGCAAATTGCAGCCTGTTAGCTATTATACCCGGAAGTACATTTTCAATAAGGCCGCAGTAACCAAAGATATGTCTGTTTTTTATCGTTTCACCGTGATTTTGGTTACCCTCACGGCGTCGATACCGGCGCGTGCGCAGGGCACGAACGGGGAAGCAACCGTCGACAAACACCTGCTGAAGGTTAACGTACTCTCGCCGGGTGTAGAATGGGAGCGCCGCCTTACGCCCAACACGACGTTGCTCGTCAATCCTTCGCTCGCTTTCAGCATCGCAGGTCAGATCACCAGTGAGGATGGACTCGTGGTCGAAACTTCGTTTCACCCCTCCTTGAACGTGCAGAGCCGCTGGTACTACAGTCCGGCGAAGCGGCGCCGTAAGGGGCGACGTATTTTCGCTTCTGTCGGGCGCGCGCATACGCCTGGGCTTCATGCTGCTGAGCCGACCCTAACAGCCTCAAGAGACGGGCTTCCGGCTGATGAACGTGCGCCAGTCGGCCAGTTGTTCGTCCCGTAGCAGGCGCGGCATCTTGATCTGCCCACCCCGCTTTTTGTTCAGTTCGAGCCAGCGGTAGAACACCTCGGGGCCGAGCACGTCCACGCGCACGTCGGCCACCTGGCCGCGGGCGTCGTCGTAGTGGGGCACGGCCTCGCGCAGCCCGGCTTCGAGCGCTTCGAGTAGCGGCTGGTGGTCCAGGGGTTCGTCGCTGCCGAGGTACCAGTGGTGCACGTCGCCGCCCTCGCCCTCGTCGACGGCCAGCGTAAACTCCTGAATCTCAGCCTCGAAGGTCTTTTCGACGTGCTCGACGGCGCGCGTCATGCGGTCGACGGTGAAGTGCGCCTTGCCCACGTCGAGAAAGTGCTTCGTGCGACCGGTGATGACGATCTCGCCCCGCACCAGATCCGTGAAGCGGATCGTATCGCCGATCAGATAGCGCCAGTTGCCGCTGCACGTGCTGATCAGGAGGGCGTACTCAGCGCCCTCCTCTACTTCGCGCAGGGGCACCGCCGCCGCCGCCTCGGTGGGCTTGCCGTCGGCGGTGAACGTGTCGACGTTGAAGGGGATAAACTCGAAGTAGACGCCGTCGTCGAGGTTCAGGCGCATCGCCATCTGGTCGTTGGGGCGGTTCTGGTAGGCCAGGAAGCCCTCCGACGCCAGGTAGGTGTCGACGTAAACCAAGGGGCGGGCCAGCATCTTCTCGAAGCTGCGCCGGTAGGGGGCAAAGGGCACGCCGCCCGTGGCGTAGATGGTGAGGTTCGGCCAGATGTCGTGAATCGTCTTGAGCTTGTTGTGCTCCACGATGCGCTCCAGCATCAGCCGAATCCACGTGGGGATGCCCGACAGCGCGCCCACGTCCCAGTTGGGTGCCTCCTCGGCGATGCGCTGCACACGGTCGTTCCACTCGCGGATGGCGGCAATCTCGCGGCCGGGGCGGTAGTAGCCTTCGAACCACGACGGCAGGTGCGAGGCGCTGATGCCGCTGATCTCGCCGACGGCGTAGTTCTCCTTCTCCTTCAGGTCGATGCTGCTGCCCAGCATCAGGATCTCCTTTTCGAAGAAGTCGGCCGGCAGGTCGAAGTTAGCCATGCCCAGCACCTGCTTGATGCCCGCGCTGCGGATCGAGGCGCGCATGTCGTCCGTGACGGGCAGGTACTTGCTGGGCGATCCCGACGTGCCCGACGACTTGGCGAAGAACTCCACTTTGCCCGGCCAGGTGATGTCCTCGCCGCCGTTCAGGGCACGGAACCACCACTCGTCGTGGATCTTGTCGTAGTCGTGCATCGGCACGCGGGCGGCGTAGGCGCTCACCGGGTCGGGGTCGGTCAGCAGGTCGGCAAAGCCGTAGTGTTGACCGAAGGCGGTGTCTTGGGCGCGCTCCAGCAGGGTGCGCAGCTCCGCTTCCTGCATCTCGGCGGGCGTGCGGGTGTCGTTGTCGAGGCGGTCGCGCAGTTGCAGCGCACCTTTTATGATTGATCCGAGGATGGCCATGGTCGCGGGTTCGTGATAGGGTCACGTTCACTACGCAACCGCGTGGCCCTTAGTTGAGGCACGTTCCGCCTGCGCGTGCGGACGATCCTCGGGGGGAGGACTACGCACGTACGGCCATGCACCCTCCTTTCGACCTCGACGGGGGCGTGTGGCCGCGCCTCGGCGTCGACATCCACGTGCACCGCGTCACGAACCGCTGGGGCTACGTGTCCACCAAGACGCCCCAAAGACCATGGACGCCTTGCAACGGCAGCTACCCGACGGTTCGATTCCACGTGGAAATCAACCGCCTGCTGGTGCCCTTCGGCAAGTCGTCTGCACCGGCACCCGGCCGCGCTGCTCCACCTGCTCGCCGGCCGACATGTGCGCCCGCGTGGGGAGCTACCGGTAATAT
>JBARYS010000211.1:0-3002 GCA_049648155.1 Catalinimonas sp.
CCTTCGGACTGCATCAACTCGCGATTCACGAACGCGATGGTCTGCTCGGCTACCCGCCTGAACTCAGGCTCCTTCGTCACCAGCCAGGCGTCGGCGTAGAGGCTGAGCAATTGCCCTTGGTCGTAAAGCATCTTTTCAAAGTGCGGCGCGAACCAGTCGGCGTCGACCGAGTACCGTGCGAAACCACCGCCCAGTTGGTCGTAAATGCCGCCCCGTGCCATGTTGAGCAGCGTGCGGCGTACGTGGTCCAGCGCCCCCGGCTCGTCGGTCAGGTGGTGATAGCGCAGCAGAAGCTGGTAGATCACCGGCATCGGAAACTTGGGCGCACGGTTCGGGCCGCCCCGCTCGGGGTCGAACCCCCGGGCCATGCGTTGGTAGGCCGCGTGCAGCGTTTTCAGGTCGAAGACAGCGGTTGTCTCCGGCGGCGTGATGCCGTACTTCTCTAGTTCGGCGGCCCGCAACGCGCGAGTCAGCTCCCCGGCCGAGGTAGTGATCTCCGTCCGGCGCGTCTTGAACGCGTGCGCAATCTGCTGCGTAAGTTGATACCACTCTTGCGGCGGCAGGTAAGTGACGCCGTAGAACGGCCGCTGGTCGGGCAGGAGGAAGGCGTTCAGCGGCCAGCCGCCCTGCGCGCCGGTGGCCTGCACGGCCTCCATGTAGAGATGGTCGACGTCGGGGCGCTCCTCGCGGTCCACTTTTACGCAGACGAATTCCCGGTTCATCACCTCGGCCACCTGCGCGTTTTCGAACGATTCGCGCTCCATCACGTGGCACCAGTGGCAGGCCGAGTAGCCGATGCTCACGATGATGGGCTTGTCTTCGCGCCGGGCGCGGTCGAGCGCCTCCGTTCCCCAGGGGTACCAGTCGACGGGATTCTCGGCGTGCTGACGGAGGTAAGGGCTGGCGGCGGCGGCGAGGCGGTTGGGCATGACGATGGGCAAAAGGGTCGGACGGTCGTAACGTGCAGCAAGGGGATCGGTTCGGCAGCGGAAGCGGTTTGGGTCTTACTTTTGGTTTTTCATTCGATTCCATCTTTTTATGTCCCTGTACAGAATGGCCGGGTGGCTATTGCTCCTGTTGCTGCCCACGGCCCTTCGGGCCACTCCCGAGATTACCTACCGCCTGGCGATGCCCGAGCCTTACACCCACTACTTCGAGGTGGAGATGCGCGTGCAAAATCCTGGAATGGACACCCTCGAACTGAATATGCCGGTCTGGACACCCGGCTCGTACTTGGTGCGCGAGTACGCCCGTAACCTCGAAGGCTTTTCCGCCGCCGACGGCTCCGACCGGGCGCTGCCGTACCATAAGATCGACAAGAACACCTGGCGCGTTGCCACCGACGGTGCCGCGACGGTACGCGTCCGCTACCGGATTTACGCCAACGAGCTCACGGTGCGCACGAGCCACCTGGACGCTTCGCACGGTTACGTGAACGGGGCCACTATGTTCCTCTACCTCACCGATCAGCTCGACCTGCCCGCCACGTTGGTGGTGGAGCCGTACGAGGGCTGGCACACGATCTCCACGTCGTTGCGGGCCCGGCCGGGCGAGCGCTTCACCTTCGAGGTGCCCAACTACGACGTGCTGGTCGACTCGCCGCTGGAGATCGGCACGCAGGAGGTGTTCACGTTCACGGCGGCGGGCGTGCCGCACAAAGTGGCGATTTGGAACCTCAAGGCACCCGCCTACGACTCGACTAAGATGAAGCGAGACTTTGCCCGGATCGTCGAGGAAGCGACGGCGGTGTTCGGCAGCAACCCCGTGACGCCCGACTACACCTTTATCGTTCACGTGGCACCCGGCATCGGCGGGGGGCTGGAGCACCTGAGTTCGACCACCTGCCAGACCCATCCCGAGACGTTCGACGACCCCGGCCGGTATCGGGGCTTCCTGGGGCTGATCTCGCACGAGTATTTCCACCTCTGGAACGTAAAGCGCCTGCGCCCCGCCCCGCTCGGCCCGTTCGACTACGACGAGGAGAACTACACGCGTCTGCTATGGGTGGCCGAGGGGTGGACGAGCTACTACGACGACTACCTCCTGCTGCGCGCGGGCATCTACGAGCCGGAGCAGTTTCTGAACGTGGTGAGCGGCAACATCGGCACGGCCGAAAGCCGCCCCGGCCGCCATGTGCAGTCGCTGGCCGACGCCAGTTTCGACGCTTGGATCAAGTACTACCGGCAGGACGAAAATTCGGTCAACACACAGGTCTCTTACTACACGCAGGGCGCGGTGGTGGCCACCCTGCTCGACCTGATCATTATGGACGAGACGGACGGCAAACAGACGCTCGACGACGTGTTGCGCGCGCTCTACGAGAAATACTATCTGGAGCTGGACCGCGGCTACACCGAGGCGGAGCTGCAAGCGGCCGTGAGCCGCGCGGCGGGGCGTGACCTCTCGGAGTTCTTTCAGTCGTACGTCTACGGCACCGAGATGCCCGACTACGATAAGTACTTCGCGGTGGTGGGGTACGAGACCTTCAATCGCTACGCCGATTCCACGCGGACGTACTTGGGCGCGAGCCTGTCGGACGCCGGCGAGTATACCGTCGTGCGGCGTGTGTACCGGGGCAGCCCAGCCTGGCAGGCGGGGCTGAACGTGGGTGACGTCGTCCTGGCCATAGACGACCAGCGGGTGGGCAACGCCGAGGTGGACGACCTGCTGGCGAGCTACCAACCCGGCGACGGCGTGACCCTTACGGTCGGGCGGCGCGGCGAGACCTTCCCCTTGCGCGTAACGCTTGCCGACAACCCGAACGCCGCCTTCACGCTACAGCCCGTAAGCAAGCCCACGAAGCGCCAGAAGCGGCTCCGCCGGCGGTGGCTGAAGCGGTAAGCTACCGCCCACGCTTGTCGATGCGCAGCAGGTAGCGCGACGGCTTCCTGAACGCCCACATCCCCAGGTGGTCGGTAACGCGCCACGCCCCGAACGGTAGGTGGCGCGTCAAACGGTGCGCACGGAGCCGCAGAGCTACCTTATCGACAAACGGGTATAAG
>JBARYS010000212.1:0-3720 GCA_049648155.1 Catalinimonas sp.
GATTCAAGGCGTCGGGAAAAAGCGACCGCCCTTCGACCAACAACCTGCCCGCCCGGCGGGGGGCGTCGTGATAAAGTGAGGCGAGGCGCTCGTACAAGAAAGAACTGCGGTACCCCAGTGCGAGCGCTTGCTCAAAGTGCGTCTGGGCGGCGGCGGAGTCCAAGTTCATCAGGGCCGCCCACGCCGCGTGGTAGTGGGTTTCGGAGAGCAGCGTGTCGTTGGTCACGGCCTCCCGCCGAGCCAGCAGTTGCTCGAACAGCCTCAGTGCCGCCGGGTAGCGTTGCGCGTTGAAGGCGTCGATACCTTGATTATAGAGCGTGGCGAGCAGGTAGTCGCGCAGCGCCCGGTGACGGTCTGCATACTTCCCCTCCGGGTCGAGCCGAGTGCCGACGTCAATAGAAGTCAGCCCCGCCCGCCGGCGTGCCTCGTAAGTGGCCGAGTCGGCGGTGTTCTTCAGCAGCTCTTTGTAGACGAACGCACGTAGGTACCACGTGCGGGGCAGCGCGGCGGTCGTATCGTGGCGGGCCGCCTGGTTGATGACCGATTCGGCTCGCGAAACCTCTCCCCGTTCCAGCAGCGCCTCGGCCGAATCGAGCAGGGCTACTTGTGCCGCCGCGCCGCCGCTACAGAGGCAGAGGAGCCAGACCCGAAAGAGGTGGCGAAGGAGCGCGGCGCGGGGCATAAAGGGAGCGGAGCGGATGGCATCGACAAATGTAACCGTCACGTCCGGGGCACACAGGGCGGTTTGGGAAAGAACCTTACGTCAGGTTGCGTGTGCGCTTCTCCTTTAACAAAACCCCTACCTTTGTGGTATAACACGAGCAAATCAATCTTAATATGCTGGAGACCAAATACGTAGCGCATAAGGTTAAGGACCTGGCGCTGGCCGATTGGGGCCGTAAGGAAATTGAGCTCGCCGAGGCAGAAATGCCCGGCCTGATGGCGATCCGCCAGGAGTACGGCGCGCAACAGCCGCTGAAGGGGGCGCGCATCGCGGGCTGTCTGCACATGACGATCCAGACGGCCGTGCTGATCGAGACGCTGATCGAACTCGGGGCGGAGGTGACCTGGTCGTCGTGCAATATCTTCTCGACCCAGGACCACGCCGCCGCCGCCATCGCCGAGCGGGGCATCGCCGTTTACGCCTGGAAAGGCATGACCGAGGAGGAGTTCAACTGGTGCATCGAGCAGACGCTCTTCTTCGGTGAGGACCGTAAGCCGCTCAACATGATCCTGGACGACGGCGGCGACCTCACCAACATGGTGCTGGACGAGTACCCGGAGCTGGTAGGCGATGTCCGTGGCCTGTCGGAAGAGACCACTACCGGCGTGATGCGCCTCTACGAACGGATGCGCAAAGGCACGCTGCCCATGCCCGCCATCAACGTGAACGACTCGGTGACCAAGTCGAAGTTCGACAACAAGTACGGTTGTAAAGAGTCGTGCGTGGACGCCATCCGCCGTGCCACCGACGTGATGATCGCCGGCAAGGTGGCCGTGGTGGCCGGCTACGGCGACGTGGGCAAAGGCTCGGCGGCCTCGCTGCAGGGTGCCGGCGCGCGCGTGATCGTAACCGAGATCGACCCGATCTGTGCGCTGCAAGCAGCCATGGACGGCTACGAGGTGAAGAAGATGGAGAACGCCGCCCCGCGCGCCGACATCATCGTGACCGCCACCGGCAACAAGAACATCCTCACGGAGCGTCACTTCCGGAAGATGAAGGACAAGACCATCGTCTGCAACATCGGCCACTTCGACAACGAGATCGACATGGCGTGGCTGAACGGCTCGTACGGCGACACCAAGGTGGAGATCAAGCCGCAGGTAGATAAGTACACCATCGACGGCAACGACGTGATCGTGCTGGCCGAAGGTCGTCTGGTGAACCTAGGCGTCGCCACTGGGCACCCTTCGTTCGTGATGTCCAACTCGTTCACCAACCAGGTGCTGGCGCAGATCGAGCTGTGGCATAACCACCAGAACTACGAGAATAAGGTGTACGTGCTGCCTAAGTACCTCGACGAGAAGGTGGCCGCCCTGCACCTGGCCAAGATCGGCGTGGAGCTGGAAGAACTCACCGACGACCAGGCTACGTACATCGGCGTCGAGAAGAAAGGCCCGTTCAAGAGCGACGCTTACCGGTACTAATCAGATTTGAGTATCGAGTAGCCGGCATCGAGATTTGTGCCCACGCGCACGTCGCGCGTCGGTGCCTAAAAAGCTCTCTCCGCTCCGGAGGGGGCTTTTTTTGTACCCCTCGCCGTGGCTTCTCCGTTCAGAGATAAAACCCTTTTTGCCATGCGCCCCATCATTTTTCTGACGCTGCCGTTACTTGTCTTCGCCTGCCTGCCGGGCCGGGCACAAATCCTGCTCGACGTGGAGGGCGGCGTGGTCGTGCCCGGCTACAACGAGATCCGCATTCCCGGTGCGGGGGGCACGCTGTTCGACGCCACCGACGCGCTCGACGCCCAGCCAAAGGTCTACTACCGGCTGCGGGCGGGCTACCGCATCAACGACCGCCACAACCTCTTCGCCCTCTACGCGCCGCTGGCGGTCGACTACGAGGGCGCGTTTGGGCAAGTCACCCAGTTCGAGGAGGCGATCTTTCAGCCCGGCGAGCCGGTCGAGCTGCTCTACGTGTTCAACTCCTACCGGCTGACGTACCGCTACGACCTGGTGCGACAGCCCAACGTCCGCTTTGGGGTGGGGCTCACGGCCAAGATCCGCGACGCCAAGATCGAGGTGACCGGTACCGACGCGCGCGACGAAAACACCAACGTGGGCTTCGTACCGCTGGTGAACCTCTACCTCGACTGGCGCTTCACCGAGCGCCTGGGGCTACTGATCGAGGGCGACGGGCTGGCCTCCTCGCAGGGGCGGGCATTTGATTTCGAAGTGGCCTTGCCCCTAGCGTTGACCGAGTCCCTCCGCGCGCGCATCGGCTACCGCTTTCTGGAGGGCGGTGCGAACAACGACGAGGTCTACAACTTCACCTTCCTCAGCTACGGGCTGGCGGGGCTGAGCTACCACTTTTAGAGCGCGGCCTCGTGAGCGCCGGTATTCTGCGCTACGCATCGGCGGCTACGGTGTCTACCATCGACAATTACCTTACTTTGAGGCATGAGCCGCCCCTTTGTACCTGATGCCCTCCCGCTAGACGAAATCGATTGGGCTCGCTTCGTTCCTTATATCGCTAAGGCAAACGCTGAGTTGGCTCGGTACGATGGTATACTACAAAGTATACCCAACCCTGATGTGCTGCTCTCCCCGCTCATCACGCAAGAGGCGGTACTCTCGTCGAAGATCGAGGGTACCCGCGCTACACTCGATGAGGTGCTGAAGTACGAAGCACAGCCGAAACAACCAACAGAAAAAGCGGAGGACATTCAGGAAGTGATCAACTACCGGGTGACGCTTCAGGAGGGAAGAGATCGACTTGAAGCGAACAACCTGCCTCTTTCTTTACGCCTAATAAGGGACATGCACCGTCGCTTGATGACGAGCGTGCGGGGCCGACACCGTGATCCGGGTAACTTTCGTCGCATACAGAACTTTATCGGTAAGCCAAGGTCAACCCAGGCCACCGCTCGCTTCGTGCCGCCGGGACCCGGTGGCCATGCAAAGTGCGCTCGACAACTTCGAGAAGTACCTGCATTATGAAGAGAAAGACCGGTTGGTACAGTTAGCCATTGTACACGCGCAATTTGAAATCATACACCC
>JBARYS010000213.1:0-3102 GCA_049648155.1 Catalinimonas sp.
ATCTCCTTGTGGCCGCTGAACCGCCCGAACTTCCGCACCAGCGTGGCCGCTACTTGCCCGGTGCCGTCGTCGCGCAGCAGGTACTGCCAGAGGTATCCCTCGCGCGGCCCCTGTTTCCGCCCTACGACGGCGTAGACCGTGTCGCTGTTCGGCACCTCGTACAGGGCGATGCCCATCAGCGCACGGTGCTCCTCGCCGGTTTCGCCGACGAATACCTCCAGGCCGCCGCCGTCCACCGGTTTCAGATCGGGCAGCGAGAACACCCGCAGCGCGTGCGTGAAGCGCTCGGTGACCACCGCCACGTCGGTCGGCTCGCCGTTGAGCAGCAGGCCGTAGGCCACGTCGACGTTGTTGGGGCGTTGCAGGCCGCGCACCACCTTTTCTTCGATGATCTTGCCGTCGAGGTCGTAGACGTAGAGCGCGCCGTCCCGATTCTTGTCGGTGCCCAGAATCAGGCTCTGCGCCGGGTCGGTCGGGTGGTGCCAGATGGCCGGGTCGTCGGTGTCGTGGCGTGTGCTGTCGGTAACGACCACCGGCCGGAGGGTCCGCAGCGTGTCGTAGACGGACGCGCGCTCGACGGTGCTGTCCACTATGACCGCCTCGTCACCGGCCTGCGGTGTCGTCGGGCTTTGGCAGGCGGCGGTGGCGAGCAGGAGGGCCGGCAGGAGGCAACGCTTGAACGGTTGGTGCCGATTCGAAGGCAAATCGATACCGATTCCGCCCCCGATACCGAGATAGCTTAGGCCACGCTCAGACGATGCTGTTCTCATGATTGCGATAATGGAAAGACTCATCAGCGGGTTAGAACAAGGGTGATCTCGTCGGTCTCGCCGTCGTCGTCGCGCTCGCCGGCCAGCGTCAGGGTGAGCGTGTCGCCCACGATTTCGTACTCGCCCTCGTACTTGAAGTCCACCTCGCGGCCGTCTTCGTCTTCTACCTTGTCTTCAAAGGCGATTTCGCCGGTCAGCTCGTCGCGGTCCAGGCCGTCCAGGTCACCTTCGACCTCGATCGCCACGTTCTGGGTCTCGGTCTCGCCGCACTCTTCGACCTCTTCCTCCTCGACCAGTTCGATCTTCCAGGTAGCCTTCTCGTAGCCCACCTCAAAGGCGACCTCGTTCACGTCGGCGGCGGTGAGTCCGTCCACGTCCGGCTCCACCAGCGAGAGCAGCGCTTGGAGGGCAGTCCAGTTCGCGTCGTTAACTTCCAGTTCCCACTCGCCCGAGATGCCCTCGTCGTCCAACACCTCCCAGTCGAAGGTGTTGACGGCGTTCGCCACCGCACCGGCGGCGTTGCCGTCGAGGCCCAGCAGCGTCACCGTGAAGCCCCGCCCGTCGTTGCGGGCATCGTCGTCGAACAAGCCCTCAGCCAGTTCGAACGCCACGTCGATCTCCTCCACACCCGCCGGGAAGCGCACCGACCCCGCGCCCGTAGTCGGGTCGAACTGCAGGTTCAGGTCGATGCCCGCGTCCTCCGAGGTCGTGCAGTCGTCCACGTCGTAGAGTGCCGTCCAGCCGAGCAGGTAGTCAGCCAGATTAGAGAAGCCCGCCGGGTCGCTCACCTGAAAACGCACCGTCACGTCCTGCGCCAGGGGCACCACCGTGCCGCGCAACTCTTCGCCCGTCGGGTCGATGCGGTCGGTCAGGGCGATGGTGAACTTAGCCTCGTCGGCATCTTCCAGGTCACCGTCGCCGCCGTCTTTCAAAATGACCTGCTGCGGAAAGGCGTCCGTCGAGAGCGCCTCGGTAAAATCCTCGTCGAGCCGGTCGCAAGCCGCGAAGAGCATCAGCAGAGAGAGCAAGCACGCGCCGCGCGCACGCAGAGGGTTGGGGGAGAGGCGCACGTCACAGACGCACGCTAGAAGATGGGTTGGTTGCATGGGGAAGGGGCTTTGGGGGAGACGTACCTAATACTTGGTACTTAATACCTGATACACGAAGCCTACAGATCGAACTTGAGGCCGATGCGCGACCACCAGGAGTAGAATTCGCGCTGGATGACGACGTCCTCGCTGCCCTGGTAGACTTCGAACGGCTGGTCGGTCAGGTTGAGAAATTCGGCGAAAACACGGAAGCGGGGCGTAATCGTGTAGCTGCCCGTCACGTCGAGTTGCGCGCGGTCCTGCACGTAGACGTCCTCCTCGGGGGCACCACCCACCTCGCTGAGGTAGGCGCCGTTGAAGTTGAGCGCTGCCCGCACGTAGAACTTGCGCCACTCGTAGGCGAGCGAGACGTTGCCCACGTGTTGCGCCTGGCCGGGCAGATCGATGGTCTCGGTGGCGTTGGGGTTTTCCTCATCGGCCGCGCGGCTCTGGATGCGGGCGTCCGAGTTGGTGAAGGTGTAGTTGGCGTAGAGTGCGAAGCCCGATGCCCAACCCGGCAGGAAGTCCAGGTTGCGCTGGAAGGCCAGCTCGAAGCCCAGCAGGTCGGCGTCCTCGCCGTTCTGCGCCTGCGTGACGCGGAGGTTTGTCGCCACCGGCGTGCCCATCAGCGGGTACTGGCTGTTGAACAGCACGCGCGGGTAGATGAAGTCGGTGAGGCGCTTGTAGAACACGCCGCCCGACACCACGCCGACGTTGCCGAAGTAGCGCTCGCCGAGCAGGTCCAGGTTCATTGCGCCGACGGGGTTCAGCTCGGCGTTGCCCACGGTCGCTTCGTTGTCCTGCAGGTTGGCCTCCTGCGCGGGGATGATCTCGGCGAAGTTGGGGCGGGCGTAGCTATAGGTGGCCGCCGCCCGCAGGTTAGTGAAGTCGTCGACGGCCCACTTGAGGTGCACCTGCGGCAGCACGAAGTCGTAGTCGGTGCCGCCCCGCACGGGCCGGATCTCCTGCAGGTCGCCGTTCAGGTCGATCACCACGTCGTTCGACTCGTAGTCTACCGTGGTGCGTTCGTAGCGCACGCCGCCCAGCAGCGTCAGACGGCGCAGTTGCTGTCGGGCCATCACGTAGCCGGCCAGCACGTTCTCCTCGGCCTCGAAGGCTTCCAGCGCCTCGTCGATGGCCTTGTCTTCGACCTGCATCTCGAACTGCGCGGGGTTGGCGTTGAAGTAGCTGATCATCCGCCCCATGTCGGGCGCGAGGGCCAGTTCGTACGCACCGTCCAAGAA
>JBARYS010000214.1:0-4843 GCA_049648155.1 Catalinimonas sp.
CCAGAGGAGAAGGAAGAAGAGACGCATCAAGGTCGAAGAGAGGAGAAGAGAGAAAAGCCAAATGTAGGCCACGCCGGTCAGTCACCCGGACGGTGGGAGGAAATGCGCCCGCCGCCGCGCCCTTTTCGGCCTCGAAAGCAGAACCCAACGGCGACGCCGGCCGCGCGAGCAGCTTCTTCTGCTTTCAGGAATTATTGGTGGCCGCGTGTGCGCCCCGACAATCACACCTTCCGCTCGCCACGGCCGGGGCCGACGGCCTACCTTTGCTTACCCACCCCGCATCTGATCACGACGCTCCGACCACGTGAAACACGTCTACCTCCTCGGCCTGCTCCTCTGCTTCTCCTCCTTTATTCAAAGCCACGCCCAGCCCGGCATCTTACAAGGCACCGTGACCGACGAAGCTACCGGCGAGGCGCTGATCGGCGCGGCCGTGCAACTGGTGGGCACCTACCAAGGCCAGCCCACTAACTTCGAAGGTGCCTACGTGATCGGCGGCGTCAAGCCGGGCGACTACTCCGTGAAGGTGTCGTACCTCGGCTACCAGGAGCGCATCTACACCGGCATCAAGATTCAGGCGGGCCAGACCACCCGCCTCGACGTGGGCCTCGCGCCCGCCGGGCAGCAACTGGAGCAAGTGGTGGTGGTGGGCGAGCGGCCGCTGGTCGATCTGGAGTCGGCCAAGAGTGAGTTCACCGTCGACGCCGACGAGATTCAGGAGATGACCGCCCGGCAGGTCGAAGACGTGGTGGCGATGCAGGCGGGCGTAAATCAAACGCCCGACGGGCTGCAGATTCGCGGCGCGCGGGTGTACGAGACGCAGTACGTGGTGGACGGCATCTCGGCGCAAGACCCGCTGGCGGGCACCGGCTTCGGCGTGCGCGTGGGGGCCGGCTCGGCGCAGTCGGTAACGGTCGTGACGGGCGGGGCGGACGCCAAGTACGGCGAGGGCACGGCGGGCGTGGTGATTACCGAGCTGAAGGAGGGCGACGAGCAGCTGGAGTTTCGCGGCAGTTGGCAGCGCGACAACTTGGGCATGAACGTGAACAGCGGCCCCTCGTGGAACACCGACGCCGCTGACCTGCAACTGAGCGGGCCGGTGCCCTTCACGAAGAAGAAGCTCACCTTCTTCACCAGCGGGGCGATGCAATTGACCGACACCTACTTCCGCGTGATCGCCGACCAGTTGAGCAGCTCGCTCGTGAACGACGACGCCACCTGGGCACCCCGCCAAGACAACCAGTGGACGCACACGCTCAAGTTGAGCTACGACGTGGGGCGCGGCACGAAGGTGACACTGTCGAACTCGCACTCGCTCAACATCAACCAGAATACGCGCACGCTGCAGATCATCGGCTTCGACCAGATCTTGCAGCCGGGCTTCCAGTACCGCTTCACGCTCGACCCCGACGCGGCCACCACCTACACGCACCGCGCCAACCTGACGGCCCTGAACGTGCGCCACCGCTTCGGCGACCGGTGGAGCCTGACGGCCTCGGCGGGGCGGCTCTTCACCAACCTGCGCGCCGACGCCAACGGCCGCCCCTTCCGCGAGCCAACGGTAGACCAGGACTTCGACCCGCGCTCGATCGTTTCGGACCCCGTGGACGTGTTCTACCCCGGCGGCGACTCTGCCCTTACGCCCGGGCGCATCCTGTTCGTCTTTCCGGGGCCGGGCTTCGTCAACAACGGCGGCATCAGCACTCTCTGGCACGACCACTACGTGCAGGAGTACACCGTCCGCAGTGAGCTGATGCGCGCCACGCAGTCGGACTTCGGCACGAATTACCTCTCGTTCGGCATCGAACACAAGGAGCAGGATTTGCAGTGGGTAGACGTGACCCGCCCCTGGGTGGGGGCCCCGATCCGCATCGACGACTCGACTTTCACGCCGTCGATCTCCATCGGCTCTTCGAACGACATCTGGCGCGTGCAGCCCGCGCAGGGGGGCATCTACGCGCAGGACGAAATCCGTTACAAGGGCATCCAAGCCACGCTGGGGCTGCGCCTCAACTACTGGGCCCCGGGGCGGTTCGTGGACGACGCCATCGAGAACCCCGACGCGCCCGTGATCGACCCCGTGCGCGAAGACTACCGCCGCAAGACGGTGCCGCTGCTGGGCCGCCGCTGGAAGGCCCGCCTGCTGCCGAAGCTGCGCGTCTCTTTCCCGATCAACGAGAACCAGGTGCTCTACTTCAACTACGGCCACGCGATGCGGCTGCCGCACCCGCGCTTCGTCTACGCCGGCCTGGACCCGGTGTTTCAGGACCGCTCGTTCCTGTCGGACCTGGGCAACCCCGACCTCGACCCGGAGGTGACGGTGTCGTACGAGATGGGCCTGAAGGCGCAAATTACCTCCGACTTCGCCCTGACGGGCACGGCGTTCTACAACGACAAGTTCGACTACATCGTGAACCGCACGCTACAGGTGCAGGACCAGACGGGGCGCTTCGTGGCCAAGACGTTCAGCATCAACCAGGACTACGCCCGCATCTACGGCCTGGAGGTGGCCCTCCGCTACCGGGCGGGCAGTTGGCTCACCACGCAGGTGAGCGGTGCCTACCAACAAGCCAAGGGCAAGTCGAATTCGGCGGCCGAATCACGGCTGCAGATTCAGCAGAACGGCTTCCTGAACACCACGCGCGAGCAGTTTTTGGCCTGGGACCGCCCGCTGGAGTTCAAGGGGTCGGTCATCTTCCGCCCCGACAGCACGGGCGGCTTCACCTCGCCGCTGCTGCGGAACGTCCGTGTGTTCCTCTCGGCGCAGTGGAACTCGGGGCTGCGCTACACGCCCGCCCGCTTCGTGGACGTTGAGCCCGACGGCCGCCCCCGCTACGAGCTGATCCTGGACCAGCCGTCGAGCCGCATCGGCACTTCTTGGTTCTGGTCTGACCTGAGGGTGACGCGCGACATTCCGCTGCCGGTGCGCCGCACGGGGCGTCGGCCGGTGCTCTCGGTGGGCATCGAGGTGATGAACCTGTTCAACAACCAGAACGCGCAGATTCTTAACCCCGTGACGGGCGACGCCTACGAGGCGGGCGACCCGCTGCTGATCGACGCCCGTGACCCGGCGTTTCCCAACCCGCAGGACAACAGCCTGCCGCCCACCAACCCGGCTCGCTACCGTCCGCCCCGGCAGATCATGTTCAACTTGAGCGGGCGGTTTTAGGGGGCGGATTCGTCCAGGGCGTACCATTCCCAGTGCAAAGACACTCCCAGGTCTGTACGGGAAGTATGCCTCACCTACTCGCTCTGCCGCAGCAGTTCGCGCGTGAGCAGTTCGGCCACGCCGCACACCTGGTAATTCTCCGCCTTGATGCCCACCGCCCGGGGGTGGCTGTCGGTCGCCCCGATCTTAGTGAAGAGGCCGCTGTCGCGCAGCCGCTGGTAGGCATCGCCGACGAACAGGCCGTGGGTAGTCAGCACGTCGATGCGCCGCGCGCCGGCCTCGCGGTAAGCTTCGCCGGCGTGGAGGAGCGAGCCGCCCGTGCGGATCATGTCGTCGTAGATGATCACGTGGCGGCCGCGCACGTCGGCGTTCACGTAGGCCACCTCGGTGTCGCTGTCGCCCCGGCGGCGCTTGAAGACGAACGCCGCCGGCACGTCTAGGTCGTTCGCCAGCGACTCCACCCACTTGGCGCGGCCCGCGTCGGTGCAGGCCAGCACGAAGTCTTGCCGCCCCCACTGGCGCGCCATGCCGATGATGAGCTCCTTGCCGTAGACGTGGTAGGCGCGCGTGTTGCCCTCGAAGTAGTGCGGGATGCCCTCCGAGTGGAGGTCGAGCAGCAGCACGTGGTTGCCGTAGTCGGTGCGGGGCAGTGACGAGAGCAGCCGCGCCCGCGCCTTAGCCGTGACCACCTCGCCCCGGTGCACGGCGCGCTCCATGGTGCCGCAGCCGAAGTAGGGGATCACCAGCGTGAGCGCCCGCGCGCCGAGGTCGGTCAGCCCCGAGGCCAGGTCGTACAGCTCCATCGTGTCGGCGTCCGAGATGGTGCCGCCCACCACCACGGCGTGGTAGCCGGTGGGCGGCGTCTGCACGCGCAGGTAGCGCTCGCCGTCGGGAAAGCGGCGTTGTTCGGTGCGGCCGTCCTGAAAGCGCCCGGTCGACAACATGCGGTCTTTGAGGTAAGCGTAGCTTTCGGTGGCGTAGAGCAGCAGGTTCATTCGTTGAGGGCCTTGCGTTCGAGGATCAGTTGCGTCTTCTTTTCGTAGAGCATCCGCTCCAGCCCCACGGGGTAGTGGTGTGGGTTGGTGAAACGGCGCACCGTCGGGTGTAGTTGCGCGAGTTGCTGCCTGGTTCGCGTGCGCACGTCGGCGAGGGGCGGCGGGTCGTAGCACCGCTCTCCCCGGCGGAAGATCGGCACCAGCAACTCTTCGTGCCTCAGGTCGGGCTTAAAGCGCTTGCGGCGGGTGGGGTCCACCGGGTCGACGATGGTGACCGGCTGGTCATCGGCGGGCGGGCGGGTGGTGTCGTAGATCGCGTCGCCCACGAAGCCGTCCGCGCTCCGGTAACGGCGCACGCCCAGCACGCCGGGGTTGTTGATCTTCACGCTCTGTTCCGACAGCTTGACGACCGGCCGCCACGCGCCGTCGGCATCGCGCAGCGCCGAGAGTTTGTAGACACCCCCGAGGGCGGGCTGGTCGTAGGCCGTGACCAGGCGCGTGCCCACGCCCCACACCGCGATGGATGCACCCTGTGCCTTGAGGCTCTCGATCAGGTGTTCGTCCAGGTCGTTGCTCGCCACGATGGCCGTGTCGGTGAAGCCCGCCGCGTCCAGCAGCTTACGCGCCTCGATGCTCAGGTAAGCTAAATCGCCCGAGTCGAGGCGGACACCCGCCAGCC
>JBARYS010000215.1:0-12778 GCA_049648155.1 Catalinimonas sp.
CCGCACGGCGGGCCGTCGCACCACCTCCTCCATCTCGGTGAAGTACTCGTGGGCGTCGTAGACGAAGGGCACGCGCTTCAGGCGTGCCACCGCCCAGGCAGGACCGGCCGTGTCGAGGTCGATGCCGCAGACGGCATCGGCACGGCGCAGCAGCAGCCAGAAGAAGAGCCGTATGTTGAACTCCAGGTAGAACAGCTTCCCCCGTTCAAAGCGGCCGGGCAGGCGCGTTTGTCGGTAGGGCTCTTCGCGCAGCGGACGCGAGTGCGGGCGGCGGCGGCCCACCAGGTGCACGTCGTAGCCGGCCCCGGCGAGCGTACGACAAATGCGCTGCATACGCTGGTCGTAGGTCAGGTCAGTAGTGACGGTCAGGAGCACGCGAGGCACGCGCAAAGATGGCGGGGGCGGGATTTACCGACGGGCCTTATTTTTACCGCCCACGCCGCGCGGTGGGCGCGTGTGTCGCTTCAACACGTACTTTGCACGATTGCCGTCTTCCTATTGCCCCAATGCCGCCTGCCGCCCCGTTCCGAGTGAGCATACTCGGTAGCCGCAACGCGCTGAACCACCCAAATCACGAACCAGGCGCACCGACGGGCGCGCTGCTTTATTGACCCCTTCTTCTCTCCATGCATCTGACCATTGCGCTCGACTGGACCCCTAACCTGACCCACGCCGGCATCTTCGTCGCGCAAGCAAAGGGGTATTACGCCGCCGAAAACCTGATCCCGACGCTCCGGTCGCCTTCCGACGACGGGTACCGCATCACCCCTGCCAAACGGGTGGCACGCCGCGGCGTCGAGTTGGCCATGGCCCCCAGCGAGAGCGTGTTGAGCTACAACGCCTTTTCCGACCCGGTGCCGCTGCGGGCGGTGGCTACGCTGATGCAGGTGGACACGAGCGTGCTGGCCACGCTGCCCGACAGAGGTCTGTCGCGCCCTAAACAGCTCGACGGGCATACGTACGCTTCGTATGGCGCACGCTTCGAGGACGGCATCGTCCGGGCGGTGATTCAACACGACGGCGGCGAGGGCAACTTCGAGATCACACGCCCGCCGAAGCTGGGCATCTGGCAGGCCTTGCGCGAAGACCAGTGCCAGGCCACTTGGGTGCTGACGCCCTGGCGGCACGTGGCGGCCACCGAGCAGGAGAGCGGCCTGAACACATTTCCCCTGCGCGACTTCGGTGTGCCCTACGGCTACGCCCCGGTGCTGCTGACCCACGCTCTGACGCTGGAACAGAACCGCGAGGCGCTGCAAACCTTCCTGCAAGCCACGGCGCGCGGCTACCGGGACCTCACGCAAGACGACCCCACCGAGATCGCCCGGATGCTGGACGAAGCCGTGCCGAGCGGCGAGTTCAAAGACCGCGCGCTGACCGAGGCCAACGTACGCAAACACCGTACGCACTTCCTGAACGAGAGCGGGCAGTGGGGCGTGATGGAGGCCGGCCGCTGGGAAGCCTTCGTGGGCTGGCTCTTTGAACAGAAACTGGTGCGCACCATGCGCGGCGACGAGATCGCTCCGGACACCGTCGACGTCTCCTCGCTCTACACCAACGAACTGCTGGACAACGCGGGCATCGCGCGGTAGCCGGTCGTTACATAGCACTCTCTCTTCGGCCTCGCCGTCGATTGATGCCAACGAGGTAGGACGCTCAAAAAGCGTGAGAGGACCACACGTCGCTTCTTGATCTCGTAAGTATTTTGCTCCTCAGCACCCGGCCATTGTGTGGTGTAGACATCGTACAACCGACGGTTCGGTGGTGAATCCTCATTTTATTTGCTCGTGCGGCGCGTCGAGAATCTCCCGGTATGCGCCGTCCTACCATTGCGCTTTTCCATATTATTGTATAAAAATCATCATATACCTACGGAGTAATGCGTAAGAAATTACTGGTCACCGGCGGGGCCGGCTACATTGGATCTCACACGGTGCAACTGCTCGTGGAATCCGGCTACGACCTGGTCGTGGTCGACAACTTAGTGTACGGCCACCGCGAGGCACTGCCGTCGGAGCGGGTCGCTTTCGTCGAGGGCGACCTGGGCAACGAGGCCCTGATGGAGAGGGTGTTCACCGAGCACCGGCCCGACGCCGTGATTCACTTTGCGGCCTATGCCTTCGTGGGCGAGTCGGTACAAGACCCCGAGAAGTACTACCAGAACAACGTGGCCGCGCCCCTGCGCCTACTCGGCGTGATGCGTCGCCACGACTGTAAGACGTTCATCTTCTCGTCGACCTGCGCCACCTACGGCACGCCGCAGCGGCTGCCCCTTACCGAAGACCACCCGCAGACCCCCATCAATCCGTACGGCAGCAGCAAGCTGATGCTCGAACAGGTGCTGCGTGACTACGCCCACGCCTACGGTTTTCGCTACGCGTTCCTGCGTTATTTCAACGCCTCCGGGGCGTGGCCCGACGGACGGATCGGCGAAGACCACACGCCCGAGACGCACCTGATTCCGCTGGTGCTGGAAGCCGCCGTGGGCGACCGGCCCCACATCACCGTGTTCGGCACCGACTACGACACGCCCGACGGCACCTGCATCCGCGACTACGTGCACGTGCTCGACCTGGCCGACGCGCACATCAAGGCCGTAGAGCGCCTGATGGACGGCGGCGACTCGCTGATCTGCAACCTGGGCACGGGCAACGGGGCCTCCGTGAAGGAGGTGATCGACGCCGTCGAGGCCGTCACGGGGCTGAAGGTGCCCGTGCAGTACGGCGAGCGCCGCCCGGGCGACCCGTCGCAGTTGGTGGCCGACCCCGCGCACGCCGAAGCCACGCTGGGCTGGAAGGCCGAGTACCAATCGGTCGAAAAGATCGTCGAGACGGCCTGGGCGTGGAAAAACGGTCCTAAGAAGGGCCACTATAAGGCAGCGCAAGAGGCGTAGACGTTGTCAGGCTTGCTCGGCAGTTCGTTCGCGCTCTCACCCCCGATACCCGCCCCAAGTTGCGTCTGCGCCGACACGTTATCCTCAAAGGCAAAGAAGAGTAAAAGCGCTGGGTAACGACGTATGTGAACGGATTACCCGTGATGAAAAAACATTGGAAGAAGTGGTTTGATAATGACCGTATCGTCCCCCGCTTTACACGCAGTTGCCCCCGCCGTCGAAACGGAAGCAACCTCCAAAGATCGATTACGGGCAGAGCGGAAGGTGCCGTTTCGCCATGAGAAGCACTTGAAAACTTGTTTAAACCATCCGTAAAGGGCGGGGTTTAAGGTTATGTTACACCAAGCAACTCGTACCGAACTTTACCGTGCGCCCTCCCGAGAAACCATGAAACACCTCCTATTCACCGCGCTGCTGCTGGCCGGCTGCGCTCAGACCCAGACCCGCCCCACCGCATTCGACGAGACACCCGTTTCGGAAACTACCCACACCCCCATGCAAAGCGAGACCTCTTTTTACGATTTTAAAATGACCACCCTTGAAGGCGAGGAGGTCGACTTCTCAAAGTACCGCGGCAAGAAGGTGCTCATCGTCAACACCGCCTCGAAGTGTGGCTACACGCCGCAGTACGCCGGGCTGGAAGAGCTCAACCAGAAGCACGGCGACGAAGTGGTGGTCCTGGGCTTTCCCGCCAACAACTTCGGCGGCCAGGAGCCGGGCAGTAACGGCGAAATCGCCGAGTTCTGCGAGCGCAACTACGGCGTCGCCTTCACCATGTTCGAAAAGTCGTCGGTGAAAGGCGACGACATGAACCCGCTCTACCGCTGGCTGACCGATAAGTCGCAGAACGGCTGGAACGAGCAGGCCCCGCAGTGGAACTTCAACAAGTACCTGATCGACGAAAAGGGCAAGCTCATCAAGTACTTCCCCTCGAACGTGAAGCCGATGAGCGACGAGCTGCTTGAGGCCGTGCGGAGCTAGACGCCCCGCACGCTAAACATTGAACCGACCCGCGCCACCGGGTCGGTTTTTTTGTGCCCGAATGGTTACCTTACCATCATGCAGACTTTGGTACGTATCGACGCGGAAGAGTACCTGCGCCGCGAGCGCGCCGGCCGCGATAAGCACGAATTCATCAATGGCGCCATCCGTCTTATGCCCGGCGCGTCCTTAAAGCACAACCGCATCCAAACGAAGCTAATTGTCAGCCTGTCTTTCCAAGTGGGCGCAGACAACGTGTACGGCTCGGACCTCCGCGTGCACAACCCACTGACCGACAGCTTTTGTTATCCGGACGTAACGGTAACGACCGCCCCGCCGCGCCTGCTGGACGAGACCCACCAGGACGTCTTACTGAACCCGGCGGTCGTCTTCGAAATCCTTTCGCCGAGCACGGCGTCGTACGACCAGGGCGACAAGTTTCGGGTCTACCGCTCGTTGCCCGATTTGCACGCCTACGTGATGGTGTGGCAAGATGAGCAGCGTGTCGAGTGCATGTTCCGCAACGAGCGCGGCAATTGGGAGATTGCCGCCTACCACGACGGGAACGACGCGCTGACGCTGCTCGACGGCCGCCTGCGGCCCGGCTCGCCGATATCTACGGCCCCGCTTGATGCCCTCACTCCCCGGCCGAGAGGTGGCCCGTGGGGCGGGGAATGAGCATCAGCTCCTGCTGCCGTCCGTTGAGGTAACGCACCCGCTCGCCGTCGAAGTAAGCGGTTTCTTCGAGCATCACGCGCACCTCCTTGCCCCATAGCGGCACGGCGGCGTTCAGTTCGATGGCGTAGCAGGTATGCGGGTAGAGCGGGTAGTCGCCGTTGACCAGCACGCCGCCCTGCTGATCCCACATGCCGATGGTCGGCCCGGAGCCGTGGCCGTAGTAGCCGATGGGGTGCGTGTAGATCGTCGCCTTGATCCCTTCGCTTTGGGCCTGATCGAGGGCGGCCCGCAGCATCTGGTTGCCGGTGCGGCCGGTCTTAAACTCGTTGGTCAGGATGTCCATCACGCGGAGGCCGGTTCGGTAGGCGGCACGGAGGTCGGCGGGGGGCTCGCGCTCGCCGGGACGCAGCACGTAGGCGTTCTCCTGCGTGTCGGTGTTCAGCCCCAGGTAGGTCACGCCGAAGTCGCAGTGCAGCAGGTCGCCGGGCTGAATCACCAGCGGGTCGGGGCGCTTCGAGAAGGTACGCAGGTGGTCGAAACGCTCGGGGTCGGGCCGCTGCACATCGACGGTCGGGTGGAACCAGGTGTCCAGCCCCAACGCCGCGACCCGCTCGCGGAACCACCAGACCACGTCGTCGGTGGTGGTCACGCCCGGCTGAATGTGGCGCTCCGAAAACCCCTCGGCGATGATGCCGTGCGCGATGCCCGCCAGGTGTTCGTAGATCACCATCTCGCGCGGCGTGCGCGTCTCCAGCCACCCGATGGCCAGCTTCTCGGCCGAGACCACGCGGTCGGCCAGCCGCCGGGGCAGTGCCGCCATCAGTTGCTCGTGATGCGTGTGCGTCAGCCCGTCGGCCTGTGCGAAGTATTCGGACGTGTTGACGCCGATGCGGCGGGGATTGCGCGCGGCGATCAGGTCGGCCAGGCGTTTCCACTGGTCGGGATCCTCCTCGGGGTTCCAGGCGCGCTTGAACACGTCGCCCACGTCGTAACGGGCCACCGCCAGGCACTCCACGGGCGCGTCGCCGCCGGGGTCGTACATCAGCAACATCGTGGTGCGCCGCGCCCACATCCAGTCGGGCGGCAGCAGCGTCCGCAGCACTGGGTCTTCGTTGTACTCCCGGGCGATGACCACCCAAAGGTCGATCTCCGCCCGCCGCATCAGGCCGGGCAGCAGTTGCCCGACGCGCTCGTTCAGTATCTCTTCTTCTACCACCACCCGCTCGCGCAGGGGGAGAATCAACGGGTGAGAAGGCTGGGACGAGGCGGCCGTCGAACCGAGGAGCAGGAAGAGGCAGAGGTAAACACGCGTCATCCGCGATACTACACGCCACCGGGAGGATGCGCAAGCCGACCGCACTCCGCTTGCCGGGTAAATTGTCCCTCATACGCATCAGGCCATGACCGTTACCCTCGCCCCCACCCGCCTCTTCACCGTTCAGGAGTTCATGCACCTGGCCGAGGTCGGCGTGTTTGACCCCGACGAGCGGCCGGAGCGGCTGCGGGGTCACATCGTTCCCATGTCACCCATCGGTACCCGCCACGCCGCCGTCCGCCGGCTCCTTCTTCTGCGCATCCGCCGCACCGACGGCTACTACGTCGACGCACAGAATCCCATCTCCTTGGAGGAGCGCAGTCTTCCCCAGCCCGACCTCGCCCTGCCCATCGACGAGATTCTGCCGCAAAAACAGCGGCTCGACTTACTGCCGGCGCGGTCGAGAATAGCCCCTCGCCACGCCACCTCTATGAAAAACACCCGCAGCGAGGCCCCCAAAGACGCGTCAGCCACCGGAGGCGTCCAGCCCGGCAAAAAATCAGGAACCCAGAAGATCAAACAACCCGGCAACCCATCACCGGTACCCCCGGGCTTGCAGGTTGAACAGTTCGGCGTAGCGGCCGTCGGCGACGAGTAGATCCTCGTGGGTGCCGAGTTCGAGCACACGACCACCGTCGAGCACCAGAATGCGGTCGGCCATGCGGACGGTCGAGAAGCGGTGTGAGATCAGCACCGCCGTTTTGCCGCGCGTGAGGTCGGCGAAGCGTTCGAACACCTCGTACTCGGCGCGGGCGTCGAGGGCGGCCGTCGGCTCGTCGAGGATCAGCAGTTGCGCCTCGCGCATGTAGGCCCGCCCCAGCGCCACCTTCTGCCACTGTCCACCCGAGAGGTCCACGCCCCCGAAGCGGCGGCCGATCTTCTGGTCATACTTACCTGGTAGCGACTTGATCACCCCGTCGGCGAGGCTCTGCACGGCGGCCGTCTCGATGCGGGCGCGCTCGCGGCGGTCTTCGATCTGCCCCACGGCGATGTTGTCGGCGGCGGTAAACTGATAGCGGAAGAAGTCCTGGAAGATCACCCCGATGTGGCGGCGCAGGTCGGCGGGGTCGTAGTCGCGCAGGTCGCGGCCGTCGAGCAAGATGCGCCCCTCCGTCGGGTCGTAGAGGCGTGCCAGCAGCTTGACGAGCGTGGTCTTGCCCGCGCCGTTTTCGCCCACCAGCGCCAGCTTTTCGCCCGCCCGCAGGTGGAAGTCGAGGTGGCGGATGGCCCACCGCTCGGTGCCGTCGTACTTAAAGCCGACGTCCTCGAAGGTGAAGCCCTCGCGGACGGGCGTCGGCACGGGCGGTGCCCCCTCGGCACTGCGAATGCGCGGCCGCAGGGCGAAGAACTCGAAGAAGTCGTTGAGGTAGAGTGCCCCCTCCGAGACGGCGTTGAAGCGGTTCAACACCCCTTCGAGCAGGCCGCGCAGCCGCTGAAACGAGCCTGCCAGGAAGGTCAGGTCGCCGAGCGAGATCTCGCCCTGCACCGTCCTGAGCACGATGAATACGTACGCCCCGTAGTAGCCGACACTGCCCAGGGCGGCGAAGAACGTCCCCCAGACGGCACGGCGCACCACCAGCTTACGGTTTTCGCCGTAGAAGCGGTCGGCCAGCGTGCGGAAGCGCTCCACCAGAAAGTCCGACAGCCCAAAGATTTTGATCTCCTTGGCCGTCTCATCCGATGCTCCCGCGTAGCGCAGGTAGTCGAGCTCGCGGCGCTGCGGCGTCCAGTTGCGCGTCAGCGAGTAGCTGCGCTCGTTGAAGTAGCTCTCGCCCATAAACGCCGGAATCACGGCCACCACCAGCAGCGCGATCAGCCAGGGGTTGAACGCCACCAACCCAACCGAGAGGAACACCATCGTCACTAGGTCCTGAAACTGGCTGAGCGTCTGCGACATCAGGACCGTGCGGCCCACCGTCTGCCGCCGGGCGCGTTCGAGCTTGTCGTAAAAGTCGGCGTCCTCGAACTGTTGCAGGTCGAGCGCGGCGGCGTGCTGCATCAGCCGCACCGACGACTCGTTGGCGAACAGGTCGCCCAGCAGGCTGTCGAGCAGCGTGATGCCCCGATTAAGCAGGTCCGAGACGATGGCCAGCCCGAACTCGACGGCCAGCAGCGTGAAGAGGTAACTCAGGTCGCCGATCCCGTCGGCGTCCATCAGCCGCACCACCTCGTCGATGATGAGCTTGCCGACGTAAAGCACGGCGGGCGGCACGGCCGACTTCAACACGCGCAGCGCCACGTTGCCGGTGGCGTAGGCGGGTTGCGTCTGCCAGATCATCCGAAAAAAAGCGGGGAGGTTTTTGAGGGCAGCGAAGCGCTCTTTCAGCGAGACAGGAGCCTTCTGACCGGGTTCGGGGCTACCGAACCGGCCGTCGGCGGGGCGGCGGAAGAGGCTCCGCCAGTTGAAAAACGACATGGAAGGGCAACAGCGGCGGCGGCGGGAAAGTGCAGGCGACCGGGCTTGTCCGTTCGCTACGCCGTCGCCTCCCAGACCGCCCGCAGCATCCGCGCGTAGGCGTCGGTCAGAACCACCTTGCGGCGGGACATGACGCGGGCGGCGGTCTCCATGAATTTATCGGGGTCGTAGCGCCCCTCTCCTCCCCAGGCGAACGCCGCGATGTGCTTGGGGGGAAAGCCCGCGCCGAACACGTTCGCCCCCACCCCGGCCACCGTGCCCGTGTTAAACATGGTGTTGATGCCTGCCTTCACGTGGTCGGCGGCCAGCAGCCCGCAGAAGGTCTCGGCGGTGTCGACCGGTCGTTGCTCGGCGTGGCTCCAGACGCGCACCGGCCCGTAGGTATTCTTCAGGTTCGAGGTGTTTGTGTCGGCCCCCAGGTTGCACCACTCGCCCAGCACCGAGTGCCCCAGGAAGCCGTCGTGCCCCTTGTTGCTGTAGCCGATCAGGACCGAGCTGCTGATCTCGCCGCCCACCTTGCAGTAGGGCCCGACGGTGGTGCCGCCGCGCAGCTTCGCGCCCATGTTCACGACCGCGCCCTCGCCGATGGTTAGCGGCCCTTGCAAGAGGCTTCCCTCCTGCACGTGCGCGTTCTTGCCGAGGTAGATGGGGCCGGCCTCGGCGTTCAGCACGGCGGCGCGGACGGTTGCGCCCGGCTCCAGAAACACCCGCTCGGGTGCGTAGACGGCGGTGTGCGGATCGTCGAGCGGCGCGGAGGTCCGACCGGCGGTCAAAAGGTCGAAGTCGGCCGCAATCTGCGCGGCATTCACCTTAAACAGGTGCCACGGGCGGCTGACGATGGTTATCGCTGCTTGGTAAGGTATCTCCTTCAAACCCTCTACGTTGCCCACGAGGGCGGCTTCGAACGTGGCGCGGTCGGTGCGGGCAGCCGGCAGGGTGCCGCCGGGCGTGCGCAGCGCTTCCCCCTCGCTCAGGTTCTGCACGGCGTCGGCCAGCTCGGCGGTGGCACAGACGGCCCCGTTGACGAAGCAGGTGTCTGCCCCCCCCTCGAACGGAAACAGCTCGGCCAGATAAGGCTGCGTCAGGTGCGAGCAGGGGGCGTCCAGGTAGCGCTCCCAGCGTTCGTGCTGCGTCAGGATACCCGTGCGGAGGTGCCCCACAGGACGCGTGTCGGTAAAGGGCCGCAGGTGGTCGCGGACGGCGGGGTCGTCGAAAACGGCGTAAGACATGCGCGAAGTTGGGGGAGAAGCCACAAAAAAAGTCCCCGCCGGGCGGGGACTTAAAGGTATGGGTTGCGCGAAGATGCGCGTTACTTCTTGCGGTAGCGGCGGTTGAACTTCTCGACGCGGCCGGCGGTGTCTACGAACATCTTCTTACCGGTGTAGAACGGGTGCGAGGCCGACGACACTTCCACTTTGACCAGCGGATAAGTGTTGCCGTCTTCGTGCTCGATGGTCTCTTCGGTCACAACGGTCGACTTGGTGAGGAACGACGCGTTACTCTGCATGTCGAGGAACACCACCGGGCGGTAGTTCGGGTGAATGTCTGGCTTCATAACTCAGTGGGTCTATATAACGGGCGGCAAATTTAGGTAGATCATCAAGAACTTCAAAGGCCCGCCGGGCAAAGTCGATAAATTCCGCCGGAAAGGCCGCGTTTAGGCGACACGGCGCGTTGTTCTTGAGACGAGACTAGGGGCACTTACTTGACAAAGTGCTCTTCCCTTAAAAGCAAAAGCCATACATTTACGGCACTCTCCGCTTCCAGGTTATGCGACGATCCCCCCTTACGCTCCTAATTCTCCTCTTCATTTCTACCTGTCTGCTCGCCGCCGCGCCCCTGGGCGTGTCGACGTTCACGGCCAGCTACCAGAGCACCGACGTCCGCCTCGACTGGTCGGTTTCGGAGGAAACCGGCGTGACGCGCTACGAAGTGTACCGCAAGCGGGGCGAAGAAGAGAGCTTCCAAAAGCTTACCTCGGTCGACCCTAGCGGCGAGGGGCAGTACCACGTGATCGACGACAACCTCTACAAGAACACCGACGCCCCCCACAGCATGGAGTACCGCCTGACGGTGGTGGCCGGCGGCGCTCAGGAGACGCACTACTACGCGAGCATCTCGCACAACCCGACGGCCATCCAACGCTCGTGGGGCAGCATCAAATCCATGTTTCGGTAGTATCGTGCTCACGACCGATCAACACCGGCTGCTGGACGCCGCGCAGATCAAAGCCAAAGTCCAGCGCCTCGCCTTTCAGATCTACGAATACAATTACGCCGAACCGGCCCTGACGCTGATCGGTGTGGCGGGCAACGGCGTGCTGCTGGCGCGGATGCTGGCCGACGAACTGCGCCGTATCTCCCCGTTCGACCCGTCGGTGGGCACCGTCAAGCTCAACAAGACGGCCCCGCTCGATGCCCCGATCGTGTTCGACGTCTCTCCCGACGTGATCGCCCGGCACAGCGTGGTGATCGTCGACGACGTGCTGAACACCGGCCGTACGCTGGCCTACGCCCTTCGCCCCTTCCTCGACTTGCCGCTGCACCGTTTGCAGGTAGTAGTACTGGTAGACCGCGATCACAAGTCGTTCCCCATCGCCGCCGACTTCGTGGGCCACACGCTCGCCACCACGCTGCAAGAGCACGTTGAGGTGCGCCTCGATGACGAAGAGCACGGCGTCTACCTACGCTGACGGCGTACTTCTACCTCTCTTCTTTCGCTCCGGCACTTCGTCCAGTTGCGCGTTTTTACGATGTCTTTTCGGTGGTTCCCCGCTCGTTACGGCTGACGGCTCCGCCTACTTTCGCCTGCACTTATCGCAGTCGAAATGCACCGCCGCGCCCCCCACGTCTTCGTCTTTCTAATCGTTCCGTTCATCGCCGGCATCCTGTTGAGCGAGTGGTTTCGGCCTGACCCTCTGATCGCGGCGGGCGCGACGCTCCTGCTCTGGGCCGGACTGCTCGCCCTGCAACTCGTTTGCCCCGGGCGCAAGCTGCGGAACCGTCCGCTGCACGGCTCACTGGCGCTGGTGCTCTGCGTCGGCTTGGGGGCATGGCGGGCGGCGACGGTGGCGGACGCCACGGCACGTCGGGACCTAGAATCCACGCAGATGGAGGCCTACGAGGCGCAGATCGAGGACGCCCCCCGCCAAAAAGAGCGCAGCGTGCTGTTCGATCTGCGCGTGCGGCGCGTACGCCGCGCCGGGGTGTGGACCACACCGGGGGCAGCTACCTACGTGCGGGGTGTACTCTGGGGCTTCGGCGAAGACACGGCGGCGCGCACGCTCCGGGCAGGCGACGTGCTCGTCGTCAAGGGCGCACCGGCGGTCGTGCCCGCACCCGAAAACCCCGACGTGTTCAACTACCGCGCCTACTTGGCGAACAAGGGCGTCCATCACCAACATTTCATTCAGCTTAAAGACCTGCGACGCGTCGGCTCCGAGCCCGGGGCCCGCCACTTCGTCAGTCACCTGCGCACGGCCGGGGCGGCGTTGCTGCGCGAACACCTGACACCGGAGGCAGCCCCCGTTGCTACCGCGCTCTCCCTGGGGGTCAAGGACGACCTCTCGGCCGAGGTAAAGGCTGACTACGCCACGGCGGGCGTGATGCACATTCTCGCTGTTTCGGGACTGCACGTGGGCATCCTGATGGCGATGCTAAAGTGGTGCTTCGGCGAAGGGCGGAATCAAGGGCGGGGGATTCGTCGCGACCGGCGCTGGGCGTTTCTGGTGGTAAGCGCCGTCGTACTCTGGTCGTACGTGGCCCTGACGGGGTTCTCAGCGTCCGTGACGCGGGCGGGGCTGATGTTCACGGTGCTGTTGGTGGGGCAGGCATTTCAACGGACACGCTCGCCCTTCAACAGCCTGGCCCTGTCGGCCTTCGTGCTCCTACTGATCGATCCTCGTACGCTGCATCAGGTGGGCTTTCAACTTTCGCACGTGGCGGTGGCGGGCATCCTCTACGGCTACCCACGCCTGAAAGCCCTCTGGACACCACGGAGCCGGGCGGGGCGCTACGTGTGGGACCTGCTGACCGTGAGCGTGGCGGCGCAGGTAGCCACGTTTCCGCTGGGCTTGCTCTACTTCCACCAGTTTCCAAACTACTTTTTGCTCGCGAACCTCTTGGTGCTGCCCCTGGCGGGCGTGCTGCTGTCAACCGTGTTCGCACTGCTCATACTGGGCGGCCTGCCGGTGGTTGGAACCATCATCGGCGGAGGGCTGGGCCTGCTCGCCAGTGGAATCATCGCGTTTATCAACGGGGTGCTGGCGTGGCAAAGTGGGCTGCCCGGAGCCCTCACCGACGGTGTTTTCTACACGCCGGCCATGTTCTGGCTGTTGGTCGGCGGGCTGCTGGCGGCCCTGATCGCGCAGCACCGGCGGCAGGTGCGCTGGGGGGTCGTGGCGGGGCTCTCGCTGGTGGCGTTGGTGTCGCTACGCACGTGGGATGCCGTGGAGTGCGCGCAGCAGGAGCGGCTGGAGGTTTACCACTTCGACCACCAC
>JBARYS010000216.1:0-4797 GCA_049648155.1 Catalinimonas sp.
CCTACCACCTGCTCTGGGCGGCCACGGCCGAAGAAGAGACCTCCGGTCAAAACGGCGTCGCGAGCGTCCTGCCCCACTTGGGAACCGTCGCGCTGGGCGTGGTCGGAGAGCCGACCGGGATGCAGATGGCCGTCGCCGAAAAGGGGCTGATGGTGCTGGACTGCACGGCGCGGGGGCGTACCGGCCACGCCGCCCGCGACGAGGGTGAGAACGCCCTCTACCGCGCGCTGGACGACATCGGCTGGTTCCGAACGTACCGCTTTTCAAAGGTCTCCGAGCACCTCGGGCCGGTCAAGATGCAGGTCACGCAGATCGAGGCCGGGACGCAGCACAACGTGGTGCCCGACCGCTGCCGCTTCGTGGTGGACGTGCGGACCACGGAGTGTTACTCGAACCAGGAGACGCTACGCATCATCAAGGAGCACGTGGCGAGCGAGGTCAACCCCCGCTCGACGCGCCTGAACCCGTCGGGATTGTCCCTCGATCACCCGGTCGTGCGACGTGGCCTCGCGCTCGGCCTGACGACTTACGGCTCACCCACGCTGTCGGACCAGGCGCTGATGCCCTTCCCCACCCTCAAGATCGGTCCCGGCGACTCGGCCCGCTCGCACACACCCGACGAGTACATCCGCCCCGACGAGATTCGGGCGGGGGCCGAGACGTACGTGCGGCTTCTCTCTGGTCTGGAGGTTCCCAATTCGTCGCGGTAAATCACTTGCCGGCAGTCTCAGTTGGCCGCGGTGCGTTGTGCCATCCGAAAAGGCTCTCCTGCGATCTCATCGGCACGGAGCGGATCGATATTGCCCACCGGTTTCGCCTTCGTTATTGACGGCGGGGCGGCGCGGGTGACACCAGTGTGTTTACCTTTTTAACAAACAGAGGTTATGTAAGGATAAAACACAATCATCATCAGCTAAAAACACTTCTTCCCATGAATCTTTCTCACAAACTATTCGGGCAGACCCGCCGGCGTTCGAGCTACGCTGCACTCCTCTTTCTGTTCGCTTCTACTTTCAACGCGTCGGCACAGATGCAGCTCGGGGCCGACATCAAAGGTGAGGGCGAAGGCGACCTCGCAGGATGGTCCGTTGCCCTCTCGGCGAGTGGCGACACCGTGGCCGTTGGATCCCCTTTACACTCGTCGGGCTTTATTCTCTCCGGACGCGCGCGCGTTTTCGTCTGGGACGGCGCGGCCTGGATGCCATTGGGTCAGGGCATCGACGGGTCGAGCGCTGTCGAGGAGTTTGGCAGGGCGGTAGCGCTTTCGGCCGACGGACGCCGACTGGCCGTCGGCGCCCCTTACAGCAACGCGAACAGCCAGAGGGCCGGCGAAATACGAGTCTACGAGCTAACGCCGGGTACCGACGACGTGCCCGACTGGGAGCTCCTGGGAACGTCTATTGAAGGAGACACCATCGACGGGGAATTGGGGTTCGCGCTCTCTATTTCGGCCGACGGCAACCGACTGGCGGCCGGTGCGCCTGGGACCCCCGGCGGCTACGCACGGGTGTATGAGTGGGACGGCACGGCGTGGCCACAGATCGGCAGCGACATCGTGAGAAGCGAGCTCGGCACGAACGCACGTTCGGTGACCCTTTCGGCCGACGGCAACCGTTTGCTGGTGGACGGCACTTTTCCCCCGCGCGTGTTCGATTGGGATGGTTCGGACTGGGACCTGATATCTGCTTCGTTGAAAGGGTCGAACGTCGTCTCAAGGACAACGCTGTCGGGCGACGGCAATCACCTGCTATTGGCAATCCTCGTGCCGACGGGTGAGGAGTTCGAAGCCTTCCTGCGCACCTTCGTCTGGGACGGCACGGCGTGGAACGCCCGCGGCGATAATTTCAGCATCGGTATCGGCGGAAGCATCACCAGTGTGGACGTTACCGACCTCGCGCTCTCGGCCGATGGCAACCGATGCGTGGTAGGTACCGATGGCGCCCTCTTCCCCAACGGAGCGGTGAGCGTCTACGACTGGAACGGCACGATGTGGCAGCAGCAGGGAGACCAGATCGTTGGAGAAGAGACGGACGACAACGCCGGCTACGCCGTGGCCCTCTCAGATGGAGGACTGCGCCTGGCCGTCGGTACGCCCTACGCCAACGATCCCAACACCCCTAACGATACGATCGAAGAAGCCGGCAACGCGCGCGTCTTCGAGCTGACGATGCCTTCGAGCGCATATTCCGAAGCCACGGCGGCCTGGCAACTCTACCCCAACCCCACGCGCGACCACCTGCGGCTGACGTGTCGGGGCGTGCCGCGCGTCGACGTACGGGTGCACGACGTGATGGGTCGCCTCCGGCAGCAGACCACGCTGGTTCTCGTGGGGGGGCACGCTACTTACGACGTCCGTGCACTGCCGGCGGGTGTCTACTGCGTCACCGTCGGGGAGGGCAGGGCGCGCCGCACGTGGCGCCTCGTCAAGGAGCAGTAAGCCCACGCTGCTTTACTTCGACTTTAGCATTTTACATCTTGTTCGAAATGCACGGGGCGGCATCGGCCCGCACGGGCGGCCCAGTTCCGATGCCCCACAGGAGGAATTTCTGGCGGGGCGTCGGGTGGCCGATGCCGCTCCTGCTTGTAGCCGTTTGATGACCTGCTGAACGGGTCTGTCCGTAAGTGATCACCATGCCCGGGTTTTGCGCGCCATCCGCAGACAAACACAATCTGCACTTGACTTCGCGAAGCGCCGCGAGAAGATAGCAGCTTCTCGATCTGATGCAGTAAGCGGGTTGTTCTGTACGAACGTACGACCTCACGCCACGCTTTCCTCGCGCCACTCGCCGAGCGCCTTCTGCTCGGAGCTGAAGCTGAAGCCCACCGCCCGCACCGCCTGACCACGCCCCACGTAGCCCGCCGCGTAGCCCCGCTCCTTGATCTGGTGCAGGGCCACCTCCGCCCCCTCGTCGAGCTTGAACTCCAACACCCAGATCACCTCCTGAATGTGCACCACCGCGTCGGGGCGGCCCCGCGACCGGCTCACCTCCACCTCGACGAAGCTGCCCACCAGGCTCAGCGCCAGAAACAGCACCGAGTGATAATACGCCTCCTTGTCGGCGATGAAAATCTGATACGGGATCGTGGCGAACAGCGCGTTCAAAGCCCCGGCGAACGCCGGCAGATCATCATCTTCCAGCGCCTGCTTCATGCGGAAGGCCGGCAGCGGCACGTCTGAGGCGTAGCCCCGCGTGTACTCGGCCAGCAGGTGGCGCAGCAGCGAGTCGCGCACCTCCTGGTTGGGGTACGAGAGCACGTAGAGCGGATGCGCCTGGGCCGAAGCAATCGTTACGTAGCCGGTCTGGAACAGCAGTGCCGACGGGTCGATCCGCTCCAGCTCGAAGCTGCTGAAGACGGCCTCGTCGACTTCGAACCGCTCCAGGTCGTAGGTGCGGTGGCGTTCGAGCAGCTTGACCAGAAACGTGGGCGTGCCCGTCTCGAACCAGAAGTTGCGGAACCGACGCTGGTCGAAGAAGCTCAGCACCGAGTAAGGGTTGTAGACGTAGTGCTCCCCGTCCCACGAGTAGCCGTTGTACCAACGCTTGATCTCACTAAGCAGCGACGAACGCCCCCCGAACTGCGGGGCGAGTGCCTCGATGCGCGCGGCGAAGCGCTCCTCCAACTCCGCCTGCGTGTAGCCCAGCAGCGTGGTGTAGTCGGGGTGCAGCGTGAGGTCGGTCAGGTTGTTGAGCTCCGAGAAGATCGACACCCGACTGAACTTACTCACCCCCGTCAGAAGCACGAAGCGCAGGTGGGCGTCGAGCGGCTTGAGCACCGAGTAGAAGTTCTTCAGCACCTCGCGGTGCGCCTTGGCGCGGGGCAGCTCGTCGAGGTAGTCCAGGATGGGCTTGTCGTACTCGTCGGCCAGCACCACCACCCGACCGTGGCGTCGGCTGAGCTGCTCGATCAGGTCTTGCAACTGCCCCGGGTAAGGCGCTTCGCGCAGCGTCAGTCCAAACGCTTCGGCCTGCCGGCAGAGCTCGTCGGCGAGGAACGCTTCGAGTCCGGATATCTTGTAGCTGGCGTTGTTGAAGCGGAACACGAGCACCGGGTGGGTCTGTTGCCAGTCCCAGCGCTGTTCTACCCAGAGGCCTTCGAACAGTTTACGCTCGCCCCGAAACAGCGCCGACAGCGTCGAGACCAGCAAACTCTTGCCGAAGCGGCGCGGGCGTGAAAGGAAGTAGTACTTCCCCCCCGTCGCCAGGCGGTAGATGTCTTCGGTTTTATCAACGTAGAGAAACCCGCCGCGACGCAACTCGCCAAAGTCCTGTAAGCCCAGGGGTAGCTTCTCCATGCTCAAAGGTACGGGCGAGAACACTCGCTGAATCCAGACGCCGCGCTCTGGTGTAGCGGTAAAATTTCCACTTCTGAGTACTGGAGTCTAATTCCCTAACGCCTCGCTGGTCGTACATTCTTGCAACAATGTTGCAAAAGAGAAGAATTCGCTATACTTGCACCCAAAATGCATCCGACTCTCACTTCCCAGGTTAGCCGCTCACAGCTTCTCCAAGCAGTGCTGACTACCACCGCTTTCTACAATCGGTCTACTACCCGCGCATCTTTTCCACCGCTTTCTACAATCGGTCTACTACCCGCGCATCTTTTCCAAAGAACCCTTCGACACGGCAGACCTGCGCAAGCTGCGGGCGAGTCTGGACCCGCCCAACGAAACCACGGCCCCATGAACCCAACCCTGACCACCGACCGGGCCGACTGGATCGGTGCCGTTGCCGGCATCCTCTGCTTCCTGCACTGCGTAGCCACGCCCCTCCTGTTCATCGCCCACCACGAAGTGGC
>JBARYS010000217.1:0-9686 GCA_049648155.1 Catalinimonas sp.
CCGGCCAGGTGGAGCGCGGCGTGGCCATCTGCGGCAGCGGGGTGGGCGCGGCCATGGTTGCCAACCGCATCCCCGGCGCGCGCGCTTGCCTCATCACCGACACCTACGCCGCCCGGCAGGGCGTGGAGCACGACGCCATGAACGTGCTCTGCCTCGGCGGGCGCATCACGGGCGTCGAACTCGTAAAGGAAATTCTCACCGCTTACCTCGCCGCCGACTTCTCCGGCGAAGCGCGCCACGCCCGCCGCCTGGAGAAGATGCGCGCGCTGGAGGAGGAAGGACGGAAAACAGGAAATTGACCGCCGACGGCCGTTCTTTGATTGGAGAAGACCGACCGCCAAAACCCAACAACCCCAAAGCCAAAACCTAAACATGGAACCTAAATATGACTTCGGTGTCGTCGGACTCGGCGTGATGGGCTACAGCCTGCTGCTGAACGTGGCCGACCGGGGCTACGCCGTCATCGGCCTCGACAACGACCAAGAGAAGGCCGACGCCCTCACGCGCGATACGGGCGAGCAGCCCGTTGAAGGTACCACCTCGGTTGAATCGTTCGTGGGAGGGCTCAAACAGCCGCGCCGCATCCTGATCATGGTGCCCGCCGGTGGGCCGGTCGACGCCGTGATCGAGACCCTCAAGCCGCACCTCGCACCCGGCGATCTGCTCATCGACGGCGGCAACACGCACTTCTCCGACACCGACCGCCGCGCGCGGGAGGTGGCCGAGGCGGGCTTCCGTTACCTGGGCATGGGCGTGTCGGGCGGGCAAGCGGGCGCGCGGTACGGCCCCAGCATGATGCCCGGCGGCGACGCGGAGGCGTTCAAGACCGTGCAGCCGATCCTGGAAGCGATTGCCGCCCGCGTGTACGATGAGCCTTGCGTGGCCTACCTGGGCCGGGGGGCGGCGGGCCACTACGTCAAGATGGTTCACAACGGCATCGAGTACGGCATGATGCAGCTCATCGCCGAGGCGTACGACCTGCTGCACCGGGGGCTGCACTTCACGCCCACCCGCCTGCACCGGCAGTTTCGCGAGTGGGCCACCGGCGAGCTTGAGTCATACCTGATCGAGATCACGGCCGACATCTTCGCGCAGGCCGACGACCACTCCGACGGAGCGCTGATCGACCGCATCCTGGACGCCGCCCGCCAGAAGGGCACCGGCAAGTGGACCTCGCAGAGCGCCCTCGACCTGGGCGTGCCCACCCCCAACATCGACGTGGCCGTGACGGCCCGTTACCTCTCAGCCCTCAAAGACGAGCGGGTCGAGGCGGCAGAGGCCCTGCTCGGCCCCGAGGTGGATTACGACACCGACGAGGAGGAGCGCGAGCAGATCGCCGGTGAAATCCGCAACGCCCTCTTCTTCGGCTTCGTGATGTGTTTCGCGCAGGGCATGGCGCTGCTGCGGGCGGCCTCCGAGGCGTATGACTTCGGCCTGAACCTCGCCGACGTGGCGCGCGTCTGGCGCGGCGGGTGCATCATCCGCGCGCGGATGCTGGAGCCCATCGGGGCGGCCTACCAGTACACCCCCGACCTGCCGAACCTGCTGATGGACGATCACCTCGCCAAGCGTGTGGGCCAGGAGCAGGTCGACACGCGTGACGTGGTGGCCTGGGCGGCGCACCACGGCATCCCCACGCCGGGGCTGTCGGTGGCGCTGAGCTACTACGACGCCTACCGCAGCGCCCGGCTGCCCGCCAACCTCACGCAGGCGCAGCGCGACTACTTCGGTGCTCACACCTACGAGCGCACCGACCGCGACGGCACTTTCCACACCGAATGGAAGACCACCGGCACCGAGAAGCGCGACGTGCCGACGCGCGACGAAGCGCCCCGGTCGACGGATGTGTGATGGAGACGGCCGTTTTTTGACTGAAGACGGAGGACTGACGACAGACGGTCCACTGACCTCCGCCAACTGACCGCCGACGGCCGTGTTTGACCGAATACGGAGAACTGAAGATGGATGGTCGACCGACGGCGGTCAGTCGTTGGCGGTCAGACGACCGCTTCGGTCCTCCGTCCTCTGATTTCCGACTTATCATTCACCGCTAACTGCTAACCGCCCTTGCTCTCTTCTGCACAAACGCCCGGCCCGACCCTGATCGTCATCTTTGGCGGCAGTGGTGACCTGAACCGCCGCAAGCTCACGCCTGCCCTCTACCACCTGCAAACCGAGGGGTGGATGCCCGACCGGTACGCCATCATTGGGATGGGGCGGACGCAGTACACCGATGAAGCTTTTCGCGAGGAGATGCGGGAGGCCCTGGCGGAGTTCTCGCGGACCGGCTCGCCCGATGCCGACGAGTGGAAGCGCTTCGCGGCACGCATCGAGTACCAGTGTGCCGACGCGAAGGATGCCGAGGCGTACCGCACGCTCAACGACCGGCTGGACGCCATCGAGCGGGAGTGGGGCGTGAAGGCGCAGCGGCTGTTTTACTTCTCGGTGGCCCCGCGATTCATCGAGCCCATCGCCCGGAACCTGTTCGCCGCGCAGTTGTGCGAAGACGTGAGCCGGTCGCGCATCGTGGTGGAGAAGCCGTTCGGGCACGACCTGGAGAGCGCCCAGGAGCTCAACAAGGTGCTGCTGAGCATGTTCGACGAGTCGCAGATCTACCGCATCGACCACTACCTGGGTAAAGACGTGGTGCAGAACATCGTGGCGTTTCGCTTCGCCAACGCCTTGTTCGAGCCGCTCTGGAACCGCAACTACCTCGACCACGTGCAGATCACCGTCTCGGAGACGGTCGGCGTGGAAGACCGGGGCGGCTACTACGAGTCGTCGGGTGCGCTGCGCGACATGGTGCAAAATCACCTGCTGCAACTGCTCTGCACCATAGCGATGGAGCCGCCCGTGTCGTTCGATCCCGACGAGGTGCGCGACCGCCGCATCGACGTGCTGCGGGCCATCCGCCCCTACCGCCCCGACGAGGTGCACCGCCACGTGGTGCGCGGCCAGTACGGACCGGGCGGGGCTACCTCCGGCCACAAGGGGCAGCCCGGCTACCGCGAAGAGGACAGCACCCACCCGCGCTCGAACACCGAGACGTACGTCGCCATGAAGCTGCACGTGGACAACTGGCGTTGGCAGGGCGTGCCGTTCTACCTGCGCACCGGCAAGCAGATGCCCGCCAAGACATCGCTGATCTCGCTCAAATTCCGGCCGGTACCGCACTTCGCGTTTCCCGCCGAGGCCACCGAGAGCTGGCACGATAACCGTCTGATCATCAACATCCACGAGGGCAGCATCCGCCTGCGCTTCCAGTCGAAGCGACCAGGGCTGCACATGTCGCTCACGCCGGTGGATATGGTGTTCGACTACGCCGACTCGTACGGCGATGCCCCCTCGCCCGAGGCGTACGAAACGCTGCTGCTCGACGCCATGACGGGCAACGCCTCGCTCTTCATGCGTGCCGACCAGGTAGAAAAGGCCTGGGCCCTGATGATGCCGATCATGGACGCTTGGTCGAACAACGCCCCGCCCGCCTTCCCGAACTACGCCGCCGGCACTTGGGGGCCCGAGGCCGCCGAGCGCCTGTTGGCCCGCGACGGCCGCCACTGGTTTACGCCCGCCGACGGCTCGCCCGTTCCCAAGACGCCGGTCGTGCCCACCGAAGAAGGAGCCTGATGGTGCGCACCTACCCTACCCCCGAAGCCGTGGTGGCCGCCGCCGCCGACCTGGTGGCAGGCGTGGCCCACGAGGCCGTGACCGCACGCGGGCGCTTTCTCTTTTGCCTGGCGGGCGGCAGCACGCCCAAGGCGCTCTTCGCCCTGCTGCGCGAGCGCGACGACATCGACTGGCCCAAGACCTGGATCACGTGGGGCGACGAGCGGCCCGTGCCCGCCGACCACCCCGACAGCAACGTGGGTGCGGCCCGCGAGACCTTGCTCAACCACGTGCCCGTGCCGGAGGCGCAGATCATGGCCCCCGACGGCAGCTTGCCGCCTGCCGAGACCGCCCGCGCCTACGAGCAGACCCTGCGCGGCTTCTTCGGCGACGCCCCGCCCCGCCTCGACTTGGTCTTGCTGGGGCTGGGTCCCGACGCGCACACGGCCTCGCTCTTTCCGGGCACCAACGCACTGCACGAGGCGGAGCGCTGGGTGGTCGCGCCCTACGTCGAGAAGCTCGGCACGCACCGCGTCACGCTGACGGCCCCGCTCATCAACCGGGCGCACCACGTCGCGTTCGTCGCCTACGGAGCGAACAAGGCCGAAGCCTTCCGGCAGGTCCGGGCCGGGCCGCGCGACGTGAACCGGTACCCGGCGCAACTGATCGACCCCACCGGGGGAGAGCTGCACTGGCTGGTGGACGAAGCGACGGCAGGGGAAGCGTAGGGTCACTGCCCCACTCTCTATTTGGATGGATGCACACAGGCAACCATCTGACCGGCCTCTACCTCTAAGATGGTACGGTCGAATTTGCGCATTTTGTGCGCCGGAGGGACATCTACCGCTTGTTTCTCTAACGTCACGACCGTTTCGGCGTGCAATCTTCATTCTGTTCGCCATTATATTGCTACTGCTCATTACATCTTGCCCCGCGAATCTTCCGTAAGGAAATTATTCCACCATCCACCACCACCCGCCATGCCACAGCCTGCCTCCGACACCACCATCTCTCGCCCCTGGCTCGACCACTACCCGCCCGGCATCGAGTGGGACGTGCCCGTCGACACCTTTCAAAATATCATGGAGCTGCTGGAGGCCACCTTCGAGCGGTACCGCGACCACCCCGCGCAGGAGAACTTGGGCCACACTATGACCTACCGCGAGGTCGAGGAGCAGTCGCGCCACCTGGCGGCTTTCTTCCAGGCCAACGGGCTGCGGCCGGGCGAGACGCTGGCGATCCAGATGCCGAACGTGTTGCAGTACGAGGTGGCCTTGTTCGCCGCCATCCGCGCCGGGCTGCGCGTGGTGAACCTGAACCCACTCTACACCCCCGCCGAGCTGCGCAAACCACTCATCGACAGCGAGGCACGGGGCATCGTAGTGCTGGCCAATTTTGCCGACAAGATCGAAGCGGTGCTGCCCGACGTGCCCGACCTGAAGCTGCGCATCGTCACCGAGATCGGCGACCTGCTGCCGGGCCTGAAGCGCCCGCTGATCAACTTCGTGGTGAAGCGCGTCAAGAAGATGGTGCCCGCCTACAACATCCCGGGGGCGGTCTCGCTGCGTCAGGCGCTCCGCAGCGGTAGCCAACAGCCGTACGAGCGGCCCGAAATCCCCTCCGGTCAGACCCTCTTCTTGCAGTACACCGGCGGCACCACGGGCGTGCCCAAGGCCGCCGAACTGACGCACGCCAACCTGGTGGCGAACGTCCTTCAGTGTACCGCAGGCTTTGGGGGGCTGGTGCCCGGCGACGAGGTGATCATCGCCGCGCTGCCGTTCTACCACATCTTCGGGCTGTCGGTCAACTGCTTCCTGCTGGTACATTCGGGGGCTAAGCTGGTGCTGATCACCAACCCGCGCGACATCAAGGGCTTCCTGAAGACGATGAGCAAGACGCGCTTCACGATCTTCTCGGGGCTAAACACGCTCTTCAACGCCATGATGAACCACCCCGACTTCGAGAAGATCGACTTCAGCCACAGCCGGCTGTTCGTGGCGGGCGGCATGGCGCTGCAACCGGCCATCGGCGAGCGGTGGCGCAAGCTGACGGGCCACGCCATCATGGAGGGCTACGGACTGAGCGAGACCTCGCCGGTGCTCTCTTGCAACCACCCCACGCAGAACGAGCCGGGCACCATCGGTCAGCCCTTTCCTCGGACCGACATGGTGATCATGGACGACGACGGCAAGCCGCTGCCCCCCGGCGAGCGCGGTGAGATCTGCGCCCGTGGCCCCCAGGTGATGCCGCGCTACTTCAAGCGCCCCGACGAGACGGAACGCGTGTTCACGGCCGACGGTTGGTTCCGCACCGGCGACATCGGCACGATGGACGAGCGTGGCTTTTTCCGCATCGTGGACCGCAAAAAGGACATGATTCTGGTGTCGGGTTTCAACGTCTACCCCAACGAGGTAGAGGCTGTGCTGGCCGAGCACCCCGGCGTGCTGGAGTGCGCCGTGATCGGCGTTCCCGACGCCGAGTCGACCGAGCGTGTGAAGGCGTGCGTGGTGCGCAAGGACGCCGCCCTGACCGAGGAGTCCGTGATTGCCCACTGCCGCGAGTCGCTGGCGGGCTACAAGGTGCCCAAGGTGGTGGCCTTTTACGACGAGATGCCCAAGAGCAACGTGGGTAAAATCTTGCGGCGCGAGTTGCGGTAGTTTGACCCACGCCGCCGCCGTGCCTAGCTTTGCCCGTAACCCAACCCCGCTTTATGTCTAAAGACGACCTCCGCAACGTGCTGCTTATCACCGCCATTGTCATTGGCGGGGCGTTTCTCGTGGCGTTCGTGGTCGATCTGCTCTGATGGCGTCAGGGTTACCGCCGCCCCCTTTCCTCCGGCGAACTTGTGTTACGGCGGAACCATCCGCCCGCCCGGAGGGTTCTGTATGAGCGCTCTTAACGGGGCAACCTTCTGTTAGACATCTTGGGCAGGTCGTCAAGCGGTAAACTTTATTTTGCACTTCGTTGGAAAGCCGGGGCGGCCTCGCCTACTCGACCGTGCGGGCTTCTCCCCACGCGTTGAATAAGGTATGGCCTACGTTTTCCGCCTCCTTCAAAACAAAAATTGCCGCGCGGGCGGCCAACCACGGGGTTGCCCCGCCGTTGCTTTCGCTCGTTTACGACCTGCCGGGCATGTCTATTCACGTATCGCACCCTGATTTGGACCACAGATCCGTGGTGGATATCCTTCTGTTCATCATTAAATAATCGCCGACTATGTCCAAGAAAAAAGATCATCCTGAGATGCTGGAAGCCGTTGTTCACTACCTTGAACGCAAAGGATACGATCAGATTCGTGCCGAAGTGGCAGACCTGCAGCCGCCGGCGGCCATCACCCGTCAGGGGGATGATCAGAGTTTCGTTCCGGACGTGACGGCCTACAAGAACGGGGGCAAGTGTTACTTCGACATCGTCACCGACGGCAAGGAAGACAAGCTCCGCACGGCCGGCAAGTGGCGTCTCTTCTCGACGCTGGCCGAGCACCGCAACGGCGAGTTCTACTTGATGGTGCCCCACGGCAAGCTGAGCTTCACCAATCGACTACTCGAATCGCACGGCATCACGGCCAACGTGCTGAAAATGCAGACCGTGGAGGCCGCCCTGACGAAGAGCAAAGTGACCGCGTAGCTTCTTTACACCGAACGTTTCTCAAGACAAGAAGCGACCCGCCGTTCGGGTCGCTTCTTCTTTTTCTGCCCCCGCCAAACCACCTTTGCGCCGTGAAGTACCTCATCGCCTGCCTGGGCAACATCGGACCACAGTACGAACTGACCCGCCACAACGCCGGCTTCCTGGTGGCCGACCGCCTCGTGGATCAGCACGGGGACACGTTCCGCTCCGACCGGCTGGCGTTCGTGGCCGAAGTGAAGCACCGGGGGCGCACACTGTGCGTGATCAAGCCGACGACGCTGATGAACCTCAGCGGCCGGGCGGTGAGCCACTGGATGAAGACGCTGAAGGTCCCAACCGAACGACTTTTGGTGATTACCGACGACCTGGCGCTGCCCTACGGCAAGCTGCGGCTGAAGCCCAAGGGGTCGAACGGCGGCCACAACGGGCTGGGTAACATTCAGGAGGTGCTGGGCACGACGCAATACCCCCGGCTGCGCTTCGGCATCGGCGGTGACTTCTCGCGGGGGCGGCAGGTCGACTACGTGCTGAGCAATTTCGACCAGGAGGAGTTGAGTGGCCTGGTGGACGTGCTGGACCGCGCCGTCGAGATGACGCTGGCCTTTGCCGCCGTGGGCATCGACCACACCATGAACCAGTACAATCAGTAGCCGACCGCTGATCCCGGCGTGCTCGCGCTGGTGGTGGTGCCGCTTGCAGCTACTGCCGCGAGCGTGTACTTTGTCGGAACCATCCCCATAAACCGCTACCGTTATGTTCTTCAGACTTCTCCTCTCCGGCGCGCCGGCCGCCGCGGCCCTTTTGCTCACCAGTTGCTTCTCCGACAGCCGCGCCAACGGTCACGGCGGCGATCCGGACGGAGAGAGCATCACCTTTCAGGAGACCGTGCGCAAGGACGACGACGTGCGCATCGTCAAGACACTGGTGCAGATGCGCGCGGGCGAACTGAGCATACGTGGCGGGGCCGACGACCTGATGGACGGGGAGTTCATCGTGCCTGACCCCGAGTTCGAGCCGGAGGTGAGCTACCGCCGCCGCAACGACGAGGGGCGGCTGGAGATCGTTCAGAGCAACCGGGGCGACATCGCTATCGGCGGCAACCGGCGCAACGTCTGGCACCTGCGCTTCAACGAGCGTACGCCTATGGAGCTCGACATCGAGCTGCCCGCCGGCACGGCCGACCTCCGGCTGGGTGACCTGAACCTGGAAAAAATCGAGGTCGACGCCGGGGCGGGCGAGCTGAAATTGGACTTGCGCGGCACCACCGCCCGCCGCCTCGACATCAACACCGGCGTCGGTCAGGTGTACGTGGACCTCTCGGGCGAGTGGGACCACGACTTCGGCGCGGAGCTGAACGGCGGCATCGGCGAGGTGACGCTGGTGCTGCCCCGCGACGTGGGCGTGCGTGTGGACTTGGCCGGTCTGGGTAGTGTCGACGCCGACCGCGGGTTTATCAAAGACGGCAATGAGTACCGCAACGAAGTGTACGGCGACAGCCCCCACACGCTACGTATTGAGGTGAACGGCGCGCTCGGCAGCGTCAGCCTGGAGCTTGCCGACTAGCGCGTTGGCCGACCGCTACGCCTGCGTGCGGGCCAGGAGCCGCTGCACGTACTTCCCCAGCACGTCGAACTCAAGATTCACCCGGTGGCCGGGGCGCAGCGTGCGGAAGGTGGTGTGCTCGTAGGTGTAGGGGATGATCGTGACGCGGAAGCCCCGGTCGCTCACGTTGAAGACCGTCAGGCTGACCCCGTTGACGGCAATCGAACCCTTCTCTACCAGCACGTGCTCGGGGTGCGCCTCGAACTCGAAGTCGTAAAGCCAACTGCCCTCCCGGTCTTCGGCGAGCGTGCAGACGCCGGTCGCGTCCACGTGGCCCTGCACGAAGTGCCCGTCGAGCCGCCCGTTGGCGGGCATACTACGCTCCAGGTTCACCACGTGGCCGGGGCGCAGATCACCGAGGTTGGTCTTGCGCAGGGTCTCTTCTACGGCCACTACGTCGTACGTGTCGTCGTGCAGAGCGGCGACCGTCAGGCAGACGCCGTTGTGCGACACACTCTGATCCACGCGCAGCTCGTCGAGGAACGGCACGCGGCAGCGAAAAGTACGGTTGGTGCCCTGGTCTTCGTAGGCGACGACCTCGCCCGTGGCTTCGATGATGCCGGTGAACATGTACGGTTTTAAAGGGTGGAGAGGATGCGAAGAGCCTCGCGTTACGGTTGCGTCAACTCTTCAGCAGATAAACCGGTCACCTGCCGAATGGTTTCCAGCGGCATAGCCCGCCACTTGAGTTCGCGTGCGGTGTTCAGCAGCGCCTTATGACCTGCCTGACGCTTCTTTCGGCGGCCTTCCTCAATCCCCGGCTCGAAGAACCTCCGGTAAAAATAGAGTCTCTCAGGTCAATGTCTAGGTCGTATTGACATCATGATCGCCCACGAAGGGGGGCTGCT
>JBARYS010000218.1:0-3511 GCA_049648155.1 Catalinimonas sp.
AGGTTGTAGATCTCGTCGGGCTGCACTTCCTGAATCACCCGGATCAGGTTGGTTGAGTCGGTCAGGTCGCCGTAGTGCAGCTTGAAGTTAACATTCTCGGCGTGAGGGTCTTCGTAAAGGTGGTCGATGCGGTCAGTGTTGAACAGCGACGAACGACGCTTAATACCGTGGACTTCGTAGCCCTTCTCAAGCAGGAGTTCCGATAGGTAGGCACCATCTTGGCCGGTGACTCCCGTTAAGAGCGCTTTCTTCATAATTTATAAGCTTGTATGGTAAAATGTCAACAACAAAGATATGCGCACGTGTTTCTTATTCAAAATCGATGGAACATAAGCTTTGCCGTTTAAAGATAAAATTGCGCAAAGAGCCGGAACACAGCACTCTGCGGGCCGCCGCGCTCACTTCTTGCTCCTGTCTTAGTTCAATAAGTGACTTCCGGAGCCGTGCCCTTGCTCCTTCGGGTACTTTGCTGCCTTGCAGGGTTGTCGTTGGTAGACGAGCGTGCCACACACCTACACGCCCCCCTGTGCATGACATACGGAAGCGAGACCGACAGAACCATTGAATGCTGATTATCAGGCACTTGTGCGCACCGCGCCATCGTTAACCCCCGGAACCGGCCGCCCCGCCGAGGGAGTGCGGTGCAGGAACGCCTTCCGGGCGAACCGGCCAACCCTGCCCGCCCGGGGCGCGTAACAATGGGCGTTCTGATTCGCTGACTCCCACCATATGGATTACCACCTCCGCCCCTTCGTGCCTAAGCTGTGGGTAGTGCTGCTCGTCGTTGTCGGGCTGTTGGTGGTTTACTTCCTCACGCACGAGTTGCTGATGCTGTTTGCCGCCTCGGTGCTCGCCATTCTCTGGCGCAACAGTGCGCGCTTGCTCAGTGAGCGCACCGGCATTAAGCCCGGTCTGATGCTAGCGCTGGTGATCTTGCTCAACTACGGCCTCTTCGTGATAGCGGGCTTCGCGCTGGCCCCACGGGTGGCGGCGCAGATCGACGTGCTGAACGAACAGTTGCCTCAGGTGCTCGTCGAGCTTGAAGCCTCGATGCTCTCTACGGACGTCGGCCGGCTCATCTGGCGCAATCTGCCCGACCGGCAGCAACTGCTCGGCAACGGCTCGGTGGCCATGGAGGGGGTGCTGAGCTTCTTCACACTCACGCTCGGCGCGCTGCTGGACGTAATCATCATCTCGGTGCTGGCGGTGTTCATCTCGATCAACCCGCTGCTGTACGTGCGCGGCTTCATTCGCCTGATTCCCACGCAGCACCGCAGCCGGGCCGCCCAGGTGCTGGAGACGCTCAACGTGACGCTCTACCGGTGGTTTCTGGGCAAGATTCTCGATATGCTAACGGTGGGCATCATGACGGCCATCGGCCTTTGGGCGCTGGGTATGCCGCTGATTCTGACCTTCTCGCTGCTGGCGTTCCTGCTCTCGTTCATCCCCAACATTGGGCCGCTGCTGTCGGTGATTCCGCCCGCGCTGGTGGGCTTCGTCGAGGGGCCGCAGGTGGCGCTCTACGTATTGTTACTCTACTTAGGCATCCAGACGTTTGAGAGCTACTTCATCACGCCCAACATCCAGAAGCACGCCATCCAGATGCCGCCGGTGCTGCTGCTGGTGGTGCAGATCATCTTCGCCAAGCTGGTCGGTGCGCTGGGGCTGCTGCTCTCCACGCCCATTCTGGCCACGGTGATAATCCTCGTAAAGATGCTTTACGTGGAAGATACCCTCGGCGACGCGGGTGTCAAGATTAACTTAGAGGATAAGGGGAGCGCGCGCGCCGAACGCCTTAAGCCGCGCGACACACGTGCGAAGGCGGAAATCGCCGAGGAAGAGCGTGACGAGGCGTAGGCAGACCTGGAAGTACGGCGGCGGAGTGAGCAAGCGTCGATACTCCTCCGGTTGTCTCCAGGATTGGAGAAGTGACCCTAAGCAGATTACCCAATGTACTGGATAGGTTATGACATCGGCAGCAGCTCCGTCAAGGCGGCGTTGGTACACGCGGAGAGCGGCAGCATCAAAGCCACCACTTTCTACCCGGAGCGTGAGATGGAGATCGTCTCCCCGAAAACGGGCTGGGGCGAGCAGCACCCCAACACGTGGTGGGAGAACACCCGCCACGCCACCCGAAAGTTACTGCACGAGGCTTCGGTGTCGGCACGAGACGTCAAGGGTGTCGGCCTCTCTTACCAGATGCACGGGCTGGTGGTGGTGGATCAAGACTTTGACGTGATCCGCCCCGCGATCATCTGGTGCGACAGCCGGGCGGTCGACACGGGCAACGCCCTATACGAGCGGGCGGGGCCGGAAAAATGCATCCTTCGCTTGCTGAACAACCCGGGCAACTTTACCCTTTCGAAGCTGAAGTGGGTGCAGGAGAACGAGCCCGAGGTGTACGCTAAGGTGCATAAGTTCATGCTGCCCGGCGACTACGTCGGCTACAAGCTGACGGGCGTCTGCTGCACCACGCCTTCCGGCCTCTCGGAGGCCATCGCTTACGACTTTACGGACGATGCCCCCGCCACGTGGCTCTTCGAGGCGGCGGGGGTGGACCCGCGTTTTATTCCTGAGATCAGGGGCACTTTTTCCGAGCAAGGAAGAGTGACCGAGCAGGCCGCCGCCCAGACGGGGCTGCCCGCAGGCATACCACTCATGTACCGCGCCGGCGATCAGCCCAACAACGCCCTGGCTCTGAACGTGTTGGAGCCCGGCGAGATCGCCGCTACGGGTGGAACCTCCGGCGTGGTCTACGCCGTCTCGGACGAGGCCGCCACCCGCGAGGGCACCCGTATCAACTGCTTCGCGCACGTCAACCACGCCAAGGGAAACAAGCGCATCGGCAAGATGCTCTGCATCAACGGCACGGGCATCCAGTACAGTTGGCTCCGCAAGCAGGCGGGCGCGGGACTGAGCTACGACGAGATGAACCAATTGGCGGCCACCGTGCCCGTCGGTGCCGACGGCCTGCGGATCTTGCCTTTTGGGAACGGTGCCGAGCGCATGTTGCACAACCAGAGCAAGGGTGCGCAGATCCTGAACGTCGACTTCAACCGCCACCAACAGAGGCATCTGTTTAGGGCGGCGCTGGAAGGGATCGCCTTCGCCTTCGTGAAGGGCATCGACATCCTGAAGAACGACGGGGCAAACCTGCACGCCATCCGGGCGGGCAACGACAACCTCTTTCGGGCGGACATCTTCGCCGACACGCTCGCTACCCTCACGGGGTGCCGGATCGACATCATCGATACCAACGGCGCGGTCGGGGCGGCCCGGGCGGCGGCGCTGGCGTTCGGCGACTTCAATGACTCTGACGAGGCCACCGCAACCGACCGGGCCGTGGCGGTCTTTAAGCCTCAAATAGATACGTCGGCATACCGCCGCGCCTACGAAGCCTGGACCGAAGAATTAAACAATTATTACGCGTTTTTAGGTTGACGACTTAACATCGGTAATAATCGCCTCATAAGACTTCGAAATGAAGGAGCCGGCATCTACGGTCCTCTGC
>JBARYS010000219.1:0-1722 GCA_049648155.1 Catalinimonas sp.
AGTTCCGCGAGCGGGCGGCGGCGCGGCAGGCGGGCCCCGTCCTACAGGAGGTGGAGGCTTACTACACGGCGCTGATTGCCGAGCGCGAGGCCGACGTGCGCCGCTACGGGGGCGATTCGCTGGCCGACGCCTTCCGCCGCGACCTGAAGCAGCTCGACGCCGCCTACGCCGAGCTGCGCACCGAGCTGGCCACCGCGCCCGACAAACGGCCCGTCCGCGTGGCCATGACGCAAAACCTGCGCCTGCGCATCGACCTGCTCAACGAGCAGCTCTTCATCTTACAAAACACCGAAGCCAAGAAACGCGATGACAAATACGATCTTTAAGGTCCTGCTCATTCTGCTGGTGAGCGGGGTGGGGGCGGTGCGTGCCGCCGAGCGCACCAAGCGCATCAGCAAGCAATTTAACGTCACGTCGAGCGACCGCCTGCGCATCGACAATACGTACGGCAAGGTGCACGTGAACACCACGGCGCAGGGCGAGATCACCATTGAGGTCGAGATCACCGTGCGCAACAGCGACGCCGACGACCTGGACGGAATGCTCGACCGCATCGAGGTGGACATTCGCCGCGACGGGGAGACCATCCGCGGCCGCACCCAGATCGACAACCGCAGCAACTGGCTCAAGGAGCTGTTCAACTGGTCGACCGACAACGACCCGCAGATGGAGATCAACTGGACCATCAACATGCCGCCGGCCAACGCGCTCGACGTGGAAAACCGCTACGGCTCGGTTTACCTCGACGACTTCCGGGGGCCGCTGCGCCTCGACGTGCGCTACGGCACCCTGCGCGCCGAGCGCATTACCTCCGAGCAAGCCAACGTGAAGGTCGCCTACGGCGCGGGCGACGTCAAGCAGATGACCGGCGGGCGCGTCGACGTCTCTTACTCCAGTTTCGAACTGGAAGAGGGCGGCAACCTGGCCGTCGAAACCAGTTACTCGAACCTGCAGATCGACCAGATTGAGGCGCTGGACCTGGACGGCCGCTACGGCAACGTGGAGATCGACGAGGTGAGCCGCCTCACGGGCGAGGTGCGCTACAGCGGCTGCAAGCTGGGGACCGTCCGCGAACAGTTGGCGCTTGAAGTCGGCTACTGCCCCTCGTTCTCAGTGCGGCGCGTGGCCGAGGGCTTCCAGCGCATCGACGTGGAGAGCGAATTCAGCAGCATCCGCATCCACTTCGACAAGCCGGCGGCGGGGCGGTTCGACGTGGCCGTCTCGTACGGCAGCTTCCGTGCCCCCGGCCTTGACCTCAACTACGGCGAGCGCCGCGAGGACAACAACACCTTTGAAGCCCGGGGCACCTTCGGCAGCCAGGGCACCGCCCGCGTCAACATCAACGCCCGCTACGGCGACGTGCGGCTGGACTGAAGTGATGAAGTCCGCAGCAGCTGGCGCGTCTCCGGCTGCCGCATCAAGAGCTTGCAGGTGCCGGCGCTTTGGACTTTACCGTTCAGGCTGTTCTTGCCCAATTTCGTGCTGCATTTTCTCGCGCTTCGATCACGTAGCTTGGGCTACGCTCACTCCTCTCGACTCGTTCAAAACGGAATTTGGCGGCGTTCGCTCTAAAAGCAAAATCCAAACACGCGCTAAGGGTTTGCGGAAAAACAAGTTATTCATTTGCGGCATTTGGTATAATTGAGTAATTCCATTCCCCCTGAAATTCATTTTTGACTAGATTTACTTTAGCTAATTCCTCATCGCTTACTTTAATTCCTT